>NZ_JAQSUV010000037.1:0-133879 GCF_028649355.1 Acinetobacter sp. Gutcm_16
AATCAACATCACCGCCGATGGATGTGCATTCTACAGCATTTCTAATCCCTTGCAACACCTTTTTCTATTATTTCATTTCAAGCGCATATTTTTTGGTCAAAAATGTGATTTTTGTCGATTATTAAAGCAATTTTAACCATCACTGTTTATTTTTCGTTAAAATAGGCTCACTTTCGCTGCCAAGCAAAATGAATAATGACAGCTTTTAAATACAAAATTTATTTAACTCTCTTGTCCTGTTTAATGATTTCTCAGGTACAGGCACAGCCGCAACTAAATCTCCCCGCAACCACATTGACGATTTTGAGCTATGTACGTTGGAATACTCCCAATCCCATTTCTTTATGCATTTTAAATAACAACCAATTATCCAATCATTTCATTCAAGTCAATCAGCAACTCAAGAGTGCATATCAAATTCAAGCGGTCAGTTTGTCTGAATTGAATAAGGTTATGTGCAATGCTGTTTTTTTCTCAACCTACACACCACGTGAAGAGCAAAATATTATAAATAACCTAAAAGATGCTCCTCTGACGTTCAGCTCCAACAATACCGAATGCGAATTAGGTAGCGCATTTTGCTTATATCAAAACAAAACGCGAACTTCCTTTAAGGTAAACTTGGCCAGCCTGTCCCAATCCGAAGCACGTGTAGATCCACGTGTTTTATTATTAGCAAAATCTACGGAGCCTTAAGTCAATGTTTCGTAAAAGCTCTAATACTTCCCTACAAAAAATTTTTAGTCAGTCTCAATTGCTGATTTTTGCTCTTACTCTTGGAATTTGTAGTTTAATTTTCGTGGTGATTTCCATCTACACCATGAATACCTACGCCAAGCAAAGCCTTAATATTTTTAGCGCAACCTTAAGTGAGCAAATTCAACCTGCTGTCATTTTCAATGATCCTATTACACTACAGCTAACACTGAACAATCATATTCAGCAATATCCAATTCGTGCTATTCAAGTCATCAACCTACAAGGGAAACCACTGGCCGAAGCATACAAACCTACACCTGAGTTTGCATGGATGGAAAATCTGTTTGATAAGGTCTTCTTTAAACACCCCGTGACACGCACCATCAAACATCAAAATAACCAGTATGGGACATTGATCATTTACGGTAGTGCCACTCAACTCATGAGCTTTTTCTTTCAACTCTTGATTTGTCTCTCCGCTGGGATTTTTGTCATCCTGTTAATTATGTTGTGGTTAGTACATTCTACATATCAAAAACTGATGCACTCAATTCAACCCATGGTCAATACCGTTGAAAGCCTTAATCTTGATACTCAATATCAAGCACGTCTTCCGTCATCCCCCATTTATGAATTTCGCGTCATCAGTGGTGCATTTAATAATTTATTAGACAAGGTGCAGCGCACCAATGAAAAACTACAAAGCGAAAACTCTCAGTTATCACATCAAGCATTGCATGATCAGTTAACCGAACTCCCGAATCGTCATTATTTTTACAATATTTTGTTCAATCAATTTGAGCACCCCGAGAAAAACCAGACGGCTCTTTTTTTTATCGACAACAATAACTTTAAAAACATTAATGATGTTTATGGGCACTTAGCAGGTGATGCCGTGCTCAAAGAAATGGCTCAACGCTTAAAAAAGAATGTTAGAAGCCACGATGTGGTAGCACGATTAGGTGGTGATGAGTTTGCAATTCTGCTCCGTAATATCAAACACTATGATCACCTAGAACTGATTTGTGAGCATTTAATCGAATGCAGTAAAGCACCATTATCTTTTGATCAACATCAGATTCATTTTAGTTTCAGTATTGGCGTTGCTTTTTCAAAATGTGCAACAACGCCTGAAGATTTGATTGCTGAAGCAGACAATGCCATGTATAAAGCCAAAAACTTAGCTCAAGGGTGGTACATCACACCTTGCCTAAATCCTGATCAGGAATTCTCATGTTAAAACATCTTTGTAAATTTATGCTCATCGCAGGTCTTATCACTGCTTTATCTGGTTGCCTGAGTTTAGGGCATCTCAACTATAAACAAGCACGTATGCTGAAAAAACAAGGCTTCACCTTGACTGAAGAAGGCTGGACACTGAGACTGCCTGAAAAATTATTGTTTGGTTTTGACCAATCTGATATTCAAGCCACTCAAAAACCTGCACTCGAAGCACTTTCTAAACAGTTGCAGCAGTATAATTTGAATAAAATTAAAGTGGTTGGACATACAGATAATATTGGTGACCCAAGCTACAACCAAACACTTTCGGAGAAACGCGCATCAACAGTTAGCCAGATTTTTATCGAAACAGGGTTTAAAACTCAAAATATTCAGAGCATGGGTCGCGGTGCATCACAACCTCTGGTAGAAAATAGCAGCGAGGAAAATCGAGCGCTGAATCGTCGCGTGAATATTATTATTATTCCATAAATATTTCTGTTTTATGTTTTATCTTGAGCCTTCGACATGAAGGCTTTTTTATCTATTGCACTAAATTGCAGGCATAAAAAAACCGCTTAACGCGGTATCTTTATCTCGACCATTTTAATAAATGGTCGGAGCAGTAGGATTCGAACCTACGACCCCCTGGTCCCAAACCAGGTGCACTACCAGGCTGTGCTATGCTCCGATTTCAACTTTTTAAAGTTGGGGTGAATGACGGGATTCGAACCCGCGACAACTGGAATCACAATCCAGGGCTCTACCAACTGAGCTACATCCACCATAACGTGTCGGTTCTTAATACCAAGCTACCTAATGGCGCGCCTGACAGGATTCGAACCTGTGACCATCCGCTTAGAAGGCGGATGCTCTATCCAACTGAGCTACAGGCGCATGACCAATAATACGAGGTATTATGGATAACCTTGCCTTGAAGAATTGGTCGGAGCAGTAGGATTCGAACCTACGACCCCCTGGTCCCAAACCAGGTGCACTACCAGGCTGTGCTATGCTCCGATTCATCTCAGCTTTTGTATCGAACATCTCGTTCGGTACGGTGTGCATTCTAGGCGTGACGCTTGATAACGTCAACACCTATATTTAAAAAAAATAAAAAAATCACGTCAAATGTATATTAATCAAGCGTTTCAGGCATTTTTTATACAAATTTTAACGTTTTAGCGATGCACTGAAATCTAACATACGATCTAAAGGTAATTTCGCACGCTCCGCAAGTGCAGGATCTACGAATATTTCCTGATCGCCACGCTGTAATACCTCTAAAATACCATCCAGCTCATTCATTGCCATCCATGGACAATGTGCACAAGAACGACAGGTTGCACCCTCTCCGGCTGTTGGTGCTTCAACCAAAATTTTGTTCGGTACAGCTTGTTGCATTTTGTAGAAAATCCCCCGATCGGTTGCCACAATCAGTCGTTCATTGGGTAGGGTTTGCGCAGCTTTAATCAGTTGTGAAGTACTTCCAACAGCATCAGCAACATCCACCACTGACTCAGGTGACTCAGGATGTACCAGCACCGCAGCATCAGGATAAAGCGCCTTCATTTTCGCAATGCCACGTGCACGGAATTCTTCATGCACAATACATGCACCATCCCAAAGCAACATGTCTGCGCCCGTTTTCTTTTGGATATAACGGCCTAAATGCTGATCAGGCGCCCAAATAATCTTTTCACCTAAACTGTCTAGATGCTCAATAATTTCAACCGCACAACTTGAAGTCACCACCCAATCGGCACGGGCTTTAACGGCTGCTGAAGTGTTGGCATAGACCACTACTGTATGGTCTGGATGGGCATCACAAAACTGACTGAATTCTTCAACAGGACAACCCAAATCTAAAGAACATGTAGCCTCTAAAGTGGGCATCAGAATGGTTTTATTCGGTGATAAAATTTTTGAGGTTTCACCCATAAATTTAACGCCCGCCACCACCAAGGTCGATGCTGGATGATCACGACCAAAGCGGGCCATTTCCAATGAATCGGATACACAGCCACCACTTAACTCGGCCAATTCCTGCACTTCAGGATCGCAATAGTAGTGCGCTACCAATACCGCATCGCGCTTTTTCAACTCTTCCAAGATTAAAGCAAATTTTTCTTGCTTCACTTCTTCACTGAGCTTTGAGTCTTTGGTTTCACCCAAACGGTCCAAATGCGCCTGCACAATTGATTTTGCGTCATTGGCAATTAAATTGGTCGCATTGTTCATCATTCATTCATCCCTTCATGCTTGTCGGCAAGCAAGTCCCGCACTTAATTTATTGGCCAAATGGCTTCTCGGCTTTTGACCAATCATTCAAAAGTCCTTATGGTAAAAAAAGCCTCCAAAGGAGGCTTTTTTTACACTTGTTAAGATTAAGAGCGATAATCCGCATTAATCTTTACATAGTCATAAGATAAGTCACAGGTATACACTGTGTCTTTCGCTGCCCCGCGTCCTAGATCTACACGAATGGTCATTTCAGCTTGTGACATTACACGAGCACCTTCCGCTTCCGTGTAATCGGCAGCTGCGCCACCATCCTTACAGATTTGCACATCATCTAACCAAACTTGGATTTTTTCAACATCTAAATTTTTAACCCCAGCATAACCAATCGCAGCCAAGATACGTCCCCAGTTCGGATCTGACGCAAAAATCGCAGTTTTAACCAAAGGTGAATGCGCAATACTATAAGCAATATCGCAGCATTCTTGCGTGTCATGACCACCTTCAACAGCAACCGTAATAAACTTAGTTGCACCTTCACCATCACGCACAATTAGTTGTGCAAGACGTTTCATCATACGTGTGAGTACATCTAGTACTACGGTATAGCGTGCATCTTGGGTTGAGCTAATTTCAACACCACCCGCTTGACCCGTAGCCGCAAAGATACAGGAGTCATTGGTTGAAGTATCACCGTCAATGGTAATTCGGTTGAACGAAACATTAACCGTTTCGCTCAACAGTTGCTGAACCAACTCGCGGCTGATAGGTGCATCGGTTGCAACATAGCCCAACATCGTTGCCATGTTGGGACGAATCATGCCTGCACCCTTAGAAATACCCGTCATGGTATACATGATGCCATCCAATTCAAATTGCTCAGATGCGCCTTTCGGTGTGGTGTCTGTGGTCATAATCCCGGTAGCAGCAGCACTCCAAGCATCAGCACTCAAACTATTTAATGCAGGCTGTAATCCATTTAACAAACGCTCCAACGGCAATTGTTCACCAATCACCCCTGTTGAAAACGGTAACACTTCCGTTGCTTGCACACCAGCAAGCTCAGCCAATTTTGCACAAGTACGTTCAGCATTCAGCATGCCTGTCTTGCCTGTACCAGCATTGGCATTGCCAGTGTTGATAATAAGGTAGCGCGGATTCGCCACTTGTAAGTGCGCTTTTGACACATGCACGGGCGCTGCACAGAACGCATTTTGAGTGAAAACACCCGCAACATTCGTTCCTTCAGCAAATTCGAAAATGACAAGATCACGTCGGTTCTGATAGCGCACATAAGCTTCAGCCGTTCCGATTCTCACCCCTTTCACCACGTGCATTTGTGGCATTGATACGTCACCTACTGGCATTTTAAACGTCCAATTCATTTGTTAGAAAAAACACAGCTTATTAGAATTTTCAGAAAAAATCGAGCAGAAGACTTTGTTTGCTTTAACTTTTCAATGCACACTCATTTTTGACATAAAAAAACCAATCCGAAGATTGGTTTTATGCAGTAGCATTTGATTAATTTGAAGCAAGCTGTGCTGAGCTAGACAAAAGCGCTTGTTTAGCATTTTCTTGGCTTACAGGAGAAAGCGCTGGGTTTGAAGCCACAATACGGTTCACCGTTGCTGCATTTACAGGAGCTATAGCAGCCGTTTGCAGAACCACTGGGCGTTGATTCGGGTTGGCAAAGGTATAACGAATCCCTGTACGCGGACTTTGTACCGTAATATTGCCATTGGCTTGTGCCGCAGGTGCTGTAGTTGCACCGCGCGCTTGTTGAACTTTAGCTGCGGTAGTGGTATCTGCAAATGCAAAAGTTGGAAGCGCTAAAGCTACAATCATGATTGGTTTTAATACTTTTTTCATTGTCTTTCCACTTTAGAGGTTTAGATGATGAGCAACTAAATAGCATTTAATGCCTAACACTGCAAATGCTATTCACATTATGCAACGCTTTAGCTGTAATCAGAATCGTATTTGGATTGATCTTAACGTCAATTTTCAGTCATGCCAATAAAAAGCAGAACCGAAGTTCTGCTTTTTCACTCGTTCACAGTTTAGATTTTACCGTGACACTGTTTGTATTTTAAGCCTGAACCACATGGGCAAGGCGCGTTACGACTCGCAGGTGCAGCAAACTCTTCTACTGGCTCGTACTGTGCATCTACTTCTGCGAAGTGGCTTTGATCATCGGCCAACAAACCATCAAAGTCTGCATGCGACAAGTTCAATTGCATTGCTTCAGCTTGAGCTTGCTTTTGAGCTTCCATTTCAGCCAGCTCTTCAGCCGTTGGCACATGTACGCGAGATAAATCAGTCACAACATCCGATTTGATAATCGCCAACATATTTACAAATAAGTTATACGCTTCTTTTTTGTATTCTTGCTCAGGATTTTTCTGTGCATAGCCACGTAAGTGAATGCCTTGACGTAAATAATCCATCGCCGCCAAGTGATCTTTCCAGTGACGATCCAGCGAGTTCAACATGAAGTGACGCTCCAGCATAACTGCTGTTTCATCGCCCATTTGCTCACGGCGGCTACGGTAGCGCTGTACCACTTCATCAGTAATACGCTCAACCAAAGACTCTTCATCTAAACGACGGTCATCTTCCAACCATTGGTTGATTGGCAAATCAATCGCAAGGTCTTCACGTAACGCTTTTTCAAGCCCATCAATATCCCATTGGTCATGAATTGACTCAGATGGGATATAGTTAGAAATCACGCCTTTCATCACATCACGTTGCATCTCTTCGATGTAATCTTGTAATGTGCTTTCAGCCAAAACTTCATCACGTTGCGAGTAAATAATTTTACGCTGTTCGTTGTTGACGTCATCGTATTTCAATAAGTTCTTACGAATATCGAAGTTACGTGCTTCAACTTTGCGCTGCGCATTTTCAATCGAACGTGACACCATTTTATGCTCAATGGCTTCGTCTTCTTGTAAGCCCATCGCACGCATCATGCCCACAACACGATCACCTGCAAAGATACGCATTAAGTCATCTTCAAGTGACAAGTAGAAACGTGACACACCAGGGTCACCCTGACGACCTGCACGACCACGAAGCTGGTTATCAATACGACGTGATTCGTGACGCTCAGAACCAATGATGTGTAAGCCACCAGAACTTAATACCATTTCATGGTTTTGTTCCCATTCGGCTTTTAAGCGCGCTTCATCTTCAGGGGTTGGGTTTTCAATTTTTGCCAGTAAAGCTTTCCAGTTACCACCGAGCAGAATGTCTGTACCACGACCTGCCATGTTGGTTGCAATAGTTACTGCACGCGGTGCACCCGCTTGCGCAATAATATCTGCTTCACGTTCGTGTTGTTTTGCGTTCAACACTTCATGCTGAATGCCTGCTTCTTTCAATTTATCCGAGAGAATCTCAGAGGCTTCAATGGTTGCTGTACCAATTAAAATTGGGGCTACACCAGACTCATGCACGCGTTGAATTTCTTGAATAATCGCATTGTATTTACCATTACGATTTAAATAGATTAAATCGTTTTGGTCGAGACGAACCATTGGACGGTGCGTCGGAATGATGACTACATCTAGACCATAAATTTCTTTCATTTCCGCAGCTTCAGTATCGGCAGTACCGGTCATACCCGAAAGCTTTTTGTATAGGCGGAAATAGTTCTGGAAGGTTGTAGTTGCAAGCGTTTGGTTTTCAGGCTGGATTTCTAAGCCCTCTTTTGCCTCAACTGCTTGGTGTAAACCTTCTGACCAGCGACGACCTGGCATTGTACGTCCTGTGTTTTCATCGACAATAATTACTTCACCATCATTGATGATGTAATGTACATTGCGTTGATACAAGTAATGCGCACGAATGGCAGCGGTAACATGATGAACCAAGTTCAAATTGGTTGATGAATACAGGCTTTCACCTTCAGCCAACAAGCCCATTTCAATCAGTTCATTTTCAACCGTTTCAAAACCAATTTCTGTCATTTCAACAGAACGTTGTTTTTCATCGATCCAGAAATGACCGCCATCCGCGACTTTTTCTTCTTTCTGCGCATGCAGTTTGGGTGGAATGCTGTTGATTGCAGCATACAACTGTGAAGAGTCATCACTTTGACCTGAAATAATCAAAGGCGTACGCGCTTCATCAATTAAGATCGAATCGACTTCATCGATGATGGCATAGATCAAACCACGTTGTTTTTTCTCAGCAAGCGAGAACACCATGTTGTCACGTAGATAGTCAAAGCCAAATTCGTTGTTGGTACCGTAGGTAATATCGGCACGATAGGCTTCAGCTTTCTCTGTTGGATCTTGCATGGAATAGATAATCCCGATGCTTAAACCCAAGAATTCAAAGAGCGGACGGTTTAATTCTGCATCACGCTGTGCCAAGTAGTCATTCACGGTAATGACGTGAACACCTTGAGCACTAATCGCGTTTAAATAACACGCCAAGGTACCCATCAGGGTTTTACCTTCACCTGTACGCATCTCTGCAATTTTACCTTCGTGTAAGGTAATACCACCGATCAACTGTACATCGTAATGACGCATGCCCATGACACGCTTAGCTGCTTCACGGCAGACGGCAAATGCTTCCGGGAGTAATTTATCGAGGCTTTCGCCCTTGTTATAACGTTGTTTAAATTCTTCAGTTTTTGCAGATAAGTCTGCATCGCCAAGAGCGGATATCGTCGGCTCGAGCGCATTAATCTTGTCTACGATTTTACGCATGCGTTTGAGTTCGCGCTCATTTTTGGTACCGAAGATTCCTCCGATCAGACTTGCCAACATGAATAGACTCTCTAAATCTTGCTTGTCAAATGAATATGTTTTCTTAGTCGTTATTATGGTGCTAGAAATTTGAAGTACAAGGGCTTTACACAAAACCATTTAAAAAATCTATTCATTGTTTCTAGCCCGTCGAATCTAAGGCAAACTAATGTAACAAATTTTAAACAGCCGATATAGAGATTTCATCCGAACTCATCAGGATTCAAGGTCTTTTTTAAAGTAGTGACTTTAATTGTTTACAGTTATTCAAGGTTTTGCTTTCAAGTGCTTGATTTTGCCGCAGCGCGGCTTTCACCCCATTATTGGACTGACTTGGATTCATGCTCTGTAGGAAACCCAAGAGTTGTTCATCATTGACCCGCATTGCGGTAAGAATCGGAACAAGCTGTACACAAGCAACTTGATAAATATTATTCGCATTCTGACCTCGAGCTAACTCCTGTTCGAGAGCCTGAGACAGTGCCACTTTCCGCTGTGTAAGGCTTTTTTGAGACGCTAGATATTGATCTGTAATTTGTTGTGGCGTTTGACGAGCAGTACTCACTTGGGCTTGTTTCAATTGCCCACCATTCTGCGCATGAGTTACTTCCAGTCCCCATAACACTAAAGTCAGGGCTATCCCTATTTTTTTCATTGTTGGAATGCTCAAGTTTTTATACTTTGTAGAATTACTTTAAAAACAACTATAAATCAATCATGAAAAGAATTGTAGCCAATCATATACGCGATCAATTCTATAGAGCGATACACTTCACAGAAGCAGAAAAAATCTCGTCTAAACACCGTTACCAAATATGCAAATAAGCGATCTCTAGAGCAACAATGAGGTCATCTTTGGCATCCCCAAATACAGAACACCTATCCGACCAATTATGAATATTTTGTATAAACAAATAATAAAACACTATTTTTCATGCAAAAGAAATTGCGCCATAGTGATGTTCATTCCATAGACATAAAGATAATTTGAGGTTCAACATGAGTTTACGTTTAGGCGACATCGCACCCAACTTTCAACAGGCTTCGAGCGAAGGCGAAATCGATTTTTATCAATTTTTAGGCGATAGCTGGGGAGTACTGTTTTCACATCCTGCTGACTACACGCCAGTATGTACCACCGAGCTTGGCTTTACCGCAAAACTCAAAGATGAATTTGAAAAACGTGGGGTAAAAGCCATTGCCCTCTCGGTCGATGATGTCGAATCGCATCATGGTTGGATTAAAGACATCAATGCAACCCAAAACACCACGGTGAACTTCCCGATCATTGCCGACCAAGACCGTAAAGTGTCTGAGTTATATGGTTTTATCCATCCCAATGCCAGTGAAACATTAACGGTTCGCTCTTTAGTGATTATCGACCCAAACAAAAAAGTCCGTTTGATTATTACCTACCCTGCATCAACTGGTCGTAATTTCCATGAAATCTTACGCGTGATTGACTCACTGCAACTGACCGATCACCACAAAGTTGCAACTCCTGCGAACTGGCAACAAGGTGAAGATGTGGTGATTGTGCCATCACTCAAAGATGAAGCTGAAATCGCACAACGCTTTCCGAAAGGTTATAAAGCAGTCACCCCGTATTTACGCCTGACTCCACAGCCTGAGCAAGGATAAAATATTCTGCTGTTGCAGCAGACAAGTGAAGCCCGATGTTTTGACCGAGCAGTCCCATTTAAAACAAAAAATGGGGGCACCAAACTCAAGGCAACCCAAAAGAGGAACCTAAACAATAAAAATACGTTCAGAGTCACCTTGTATGATCGTTTCAAACTCCAATGACGAGCCGGGTTTGAACTTTTGAAAGCCTGTCAATCGACAGGCTTTTTCCTGATTAAAGCAGGCACACATGACTCTTTAACAAAATCAAACTGTTAAAACTCAAATCTTCCGCTATAACAGTCAAAACAATACGATAAAAATGACTTTATGATCTATAACATTCACCATTTACATTGCGGCACCATGTGTCCAGTGTGTGCCCCACTCTTTGGTCAAAAAGGTTTTCAAGCTAAGGTCGTGTGCCATTGTCTTTTGGTTGAAACAGATCAAGGGCTGGTACTGATTGATACAGGCTTAGGCATACAGGACTATCTACACACCAAGCAGCGTTTGGGGCAGTTGGTGGCTCGAATTGGAAAAATTGAACAAAACTTAGAATTAACCGCTATTGCACAAATCCAAAAACTTGGCTTTAGCCCAAAGGATGTCAAACACATTTTGGTTTCACATCTGGATTTTGACCATGCGGGGGGTATTTCCGACTTTCCCAATGCAACAGTACATATCCTGTCTAACGAATATAATGCTGCACAAAACCTGAAGTCATTTAAAAATAAAGCCCGTTATAAAACACAACAATTTCAGCAGCATCGCCATTGGCACTTTATTGAGCCGATTCACGGTGACGCATGGTTTAATTTGACTCAAGCGCAAGGGTTTGACTTATTTGATAATGAGATTCTTTTGATTCCACTGTTTGGGCATACTGAAGGTCACTGTGGCATTGCCATTAAAACCCAACAGGGTTGGAAACTCTTCTGCGGGGATGCCTACTACTCCCACCTAGAGCTTAACCCTCAAAATAAACTTCGTAGCTTAAATACCTTGGAAGTATTTTTTGCCGAAGATAATGCACAGCGCTTAAGCAACCTGCATAAGATTCAAAAATTGGCACAGTCTGAACCAAGTATCGAAATCTTTTGTGCGCATGACCCTGTTGAACTTTCACACCATCAGAGCCTGATCCTATGACCAAATATCTTGTTATGCTTTCTCTGTGTATCAGTGTTTCTGGCTGTATGACTACGCCTGCGCTGCCCGAGACCGAGCGTCCACAACACTGGGGACAGTCGATCCAACCTGCGCATAATTTCTATCAAATCAGTGAAACTGTTTTTCGTAGTGAGCAACCCGATCAAGATTTAGTTCCGAGTTTAAAAGCACAAGAAATTGATGTGATTATTAATTTACGCTCACACAATCAAGACCTGAAAAAACTGTCCAACCAAGGGTTTGAATTGGTGCATATCCCGATTCATACATGGGCGATTGACCGAGAAGATTTATTAAAGGTGATGCAGCAAATTCAACATGCGGAGCAAAACCAGCAAAAAGTTTTACTGCATTGCTACCATGGCTCAGACCGTACAGGTGCGAGTGTGGCTATGTACCGCATTATCTTTCAAAACTGGTCTACCGCTGATGCCTTGGCTGAGATGAAACATGGCGGTTATGGTTTTCATCCAATTTGGCAAAATATTGAGCCATTATTCAGCCCTGAAAATATAAAATGGATTCAACAGCAACTGTTAAATCCATCTTAGTGAAGGCAATTGGTTTTAACCCGATCTTAACGTTTGTCGAGTGGCACCCAGTCAATCACCCATGCGGACTTCATACCCAGGCTCGCATCTGCAGTAATCTTCTTGCGGGCTGCATCGGCAGTATCACGGTCTTTAGATGGCCCCACCATAATCCGTACGCCTTTAGAGGTTGGACTTTTAGTGACCTTATAGCCCTTGGCACGAAGTTTCGCCGCCAGTGCATCCGCATTGGCTTCATTGGCAGCCAATGCCACCTGTACCATCCACTGCTTATCGCCATGTTCAAGCAAATCACGTGCTTTTTCAGCTTCCGCCTTTTTCTTGGCTTCATCAGCTTTACGCTTTTCATCTGCCTTACGTTTGTCTTCCGCTTTTTTCTCAGCATCGGCTTTACGTTCAGCTTCTTTTTTCGCTTCAGCCTTACGCTCGTCTTCTGCTTTACGTTTAGCCTCCGCTTCACGTTTAGCTTTATCTTCAAGCGCTTGCTTTTCTGCTAAGTTTTTTTGCTCAGCCAGTTTTTTTGCAGCCGCTGCTTTTTCAGCCTCAGTACGCGCTTGCAGCTTTTGCTGTTCCAGCTTCTTTAGCTCAGCGGCTTTATCCGCAGCAATTCGCTGTTGTTTGGCTTTTTCATCTTCGACCAATTCTGGTGGAATGTTATCCGAGCTTTGCTGTGCAGCATTACGGTGTGCATTCAAGGCAGCATATTCTTCTGCTGCTTTACGTGCAGCATCTGCTTCGGCTTGCTGTTGCATTGCTAAAAATTCGGCCGCACGAGCTTCTTGTTCAGCAACCGATTTTTCACGTGCTACACGTTGCTGTTCCAATAAACGCTTTTCTGTTTCGACATCAACCGTTAACGGCTGAAGTTGAACCAACTCACCTTCGGCATTGCGTTGCACATTTTGTGTGACTAGCTCTGGTGTTTTAATATTATTTTGATGTATTTCTTCTTTGCCTTTAAGCAGTAATGCCGCCAAAAGGACACCACCACCTAATAAAACAACGCCACCCATCCAACGTTGTTTGCTATTCATTGACATTCTTCCAAATACTCCCATACCGCTTCTAAGGTATGAAATGAACCACATACCAAAATCAGCTGATTATTCTTTGTTTCGTCGAGCGCTGATTTAAAAGCCAATTTCACACTGTCAAAGTGCTGCACATGTTGCCCTTGCAGCGCTTGATCCAATTGTTCAATTGGAGCTGCACGCGGGACCATTAATGCCGCAATTTTCCACGTTTGTATGGAGTCTTTCAATAACTCTGTGACAGATTTCACATCTTTATCTGCCAACATCGAGAAAAC
Organism: Acinetobacter sp. Gutcm_16; assembly: GCF_028649355.1. Taxonomy (NCBI): domain Bacteria; kingdom Pseudomonadati; phylum Pseudomonadota; class Gammaproteobacteria; order Moraxellales; family Moraxellaceae; genus Acinetobacter; species Acinetobacter sp. Gutcm_16. The sequence goes on from NZ_JAQSUV010000037.1 coordinate 13,587, forward strand.
ACTGACTACTTCAGTGTACTGTTTATTGTATTTTAGGAAATTTCGCAATTGATTTAATAAAAAAGCAACACCATGCGGGTTATGCCCTGCATCAAAAATCACCGTTTTGTTCTGTATTTGGCGAATTTCAAAACGACCTTGCAATTTTGCGTTTTGAATTCCTTCAGAAATAGCCGCTTGAGTGACCGTTAAACCACTCAATAAAACAGCAGCAACAGCTGTTGAAATATTTTCAACCGCCAATGTGCCGAGAGGTAAATTTAAAGTGGTGCCGCTAGATGCAAACATCCATGACTGACTATGCTCACTGCGTTGATAAAAATAGTCACGATTCACTGCATAAAGTTTTGCAGCACAAGCATCTGCTTTATTGATAATCGCTTGAGGGATTTGTTGTAAGCCGCCAAACACCACAGGAATATTGGGACGGATGATGCCTGCCTTTTCAAAGGCAATCTTTTCAATGGTATCGCCCAGCCAGTCAGTATGGTCTAAACCAATATTGGTGATCACCGCAACATCGGGTTCAATCACGTTGACCACATCTAAGCGACCGCCCAGACCGACTTCAAGCACCCAAACATCACATGCTTGGTCTTTAAAAATGACAAAAGCCGCGAGTGTGGTCGCCTCAAAGAACGAGAGGCTTAAATCACAATCACGGCGCGCTTGATCCACTTGTACAAAAGCATCGACCAAGCTTTGGTCATCGACCTCTACACCACGCAATTTGACCCGTTCATTAAAACGGTAAATATGTGGTGACTGATACAGTCCCACCTTATAGCCTTGCGCATTTAAAATGGCAGCCAGTGTGGTGGTGGTCGAACCTTTTCCATTGGTTCCAGCTACGGTTAAAACTTTGGCATCGGGACGCGTTACACCGAGCTTTTCAGCTACAGGAATTACGCGTTCCAATCCTAAATCAATCCCCGTAACGTGAACATGGCCCCAATAATCGAGCCATGTTTCTAAAGAGTCTGTTGCAAGTGGAGCTGTGTTCAAGACAAATTCATCAGTTTCGCGACAATACGATAAACTGTATCACGTAATGCGTGACGGTGAACAATTTGATCGATTACACCATGATCTAGCAAGTATTCCGCACGTTGGAACGGCTCTTCTAGCTTTTCACGCACAGTTTGTTCAATTACACGTTTACCTGCAAAACCAATCATCGCTTTCGGCTCTGCAATATGTACATCACCGAGCATTGCTAAAGATGCCGTTACACCGCCGTAAACTGGATGCGTCAACACCACCAAATAAGGTAAGCCAGCATCTTTCATTTTTTGGATGGCTGCTGAAGTACGCGCCATTTGCATCAAAGACAACATGCCTTCTTGCATACGCGCACCGCCTGAAGCAGCAAAGCAAATCAAAGGTTGTTTGTCCGCAATGGCTTTTTCAGCCGCTTGCACAAAACGGTCACCAACAACAGTACCCATTGAACCACCCATGAAGTCAAATTCAAAGGCACAGGCAATCAAAGGAATACCTTTGAGTAAACCTTGCATCACGACCAAGGCTTCAGTTTCACCCGTTTTGGTCTGTGCTTCACTCATACGCGCTGGATATGGCTTTGAGTCGACAAATTTCAACGGATCTTTGGCTTTAAATTCTTGTCCCAACTCTGTTTGCACTTGGTCAAAGAACCAATTCAAACGATCACGGGCTTTCATACGCAAATGTTCATCACACTGAGGGCAAACATACGCGTTAAATGACATTGCAGTACGTGTAACAAGTGCATGGCACTCAGGGCATTCAATCGTTGGTTCTGTAAACGTCGCCTTGAGTGAGGTTTGCTCATCAGGTACTTGAATACCGGGTACACCACGTTCAGTCCATGGCGTCGATGGGCTTAGGATTTTCCCTGATTTAACATCTTGACTCATACTAACTCATCGAGCGCTGCTCGAAGCTCCTTGACTTTATTAACCGTTTCAACCACGGCTTGTTCTGGTGCTAAGTTTGCAAATTGCTTAACAAAAGCACTCCCAACAATCACAGCATCAGCCACTCCGCCCATTGCTTTGGCAGATGTCGCATCACTGATCCCAAAACCAACACCGACAGGAATATCTGTTTCTGCTTTAATTTTCGCAATTCGGTTTGCAGCTTCAGCAACGTCTAAAGTTGCTGCACCTGTGACCCCTTTTAAAGACACGTAATAGATGAAACCACTCGCCTGTTTCACCACATGTTTAATGCGTTCGTCCGTTGACGTTGGCGCTAGTAAAAAGATTTGATCCATATCAAATTGCTTCAATACAACATCAAGCTCTGCTGCTTCTTCTGGTGGTAAGTCCACCAGTAGAATGCCATCGACACCACATGCATGCGCAGTCGATACAAACTTTTCATAACCAATCACTTCAACTGGATTCAGATAGCCCATCAATACGACTGGGGTCTCTTGATCCTTTTGACGGAACTCTTTGACCATATTCAAAGCATCTAAGGTATTGGTGCCACCTGCCAATGCACGTTCTGCAGCAAGGGCAATCACAGGACCATCTGCCATAGGGTCTGAAAATGGAAGACCGAGTTCAATCACATCTACACCCGCCTCGACCATCTGATGTAACAAAGGAACTGTTACCTGTGGATGAGGGTCACCAGCCATAACATAAGAAACCAAAGCTTTACGCTGTTGAGATTTAAGCTGTCCAAAACGAGTGGCTAAACGTGACATAGGGTTGTGCTTTCCTTAACTTGTTTAAAATTAAAACTACTGAGGAGTTGGCTTTGTAAAAATACAAGACGCTGCATTGTAACGCTATTTTTTACTCATTGAATAGAGCACATCGCGTTCGCGTTCCAATTCATTTTTCGTCAAATATTTTCAGAACAACCGTAAAGCACCATTTACTGATATTTCGGTTTTTTTCTCAATGATCAAAGATGCCTAATTTTAGGAAATACCAAAATGTCTAAGTTTTAGATAAACTTATTTTTATTTGCAAAAAAATGATAAAAATAGACGGCTTAGCTTTTACATTTAAAGTTTTATGAAATAGCAAAACCTGCATTATACTACGCACATTCTTTCATTTCCCTATCTCCTATGACCACCGATAACTCAGGTTTAGTGCAAGCACGTGCGCTTGCGCTGTTACCGCTTATTGTTTTTTTAGCCATTTTCTTAGGCAGTGGTATTTACCATTCTGTGATTGGAACCGAGTTTGCGTTCTATCAAATGAAAGCACCTGTTGCGGCCATTCCTGCCATTATTTTGGCGGTATTGATTTATCGCGGTGAACTGAATCAAGGCATCGAAACCTTTCTGCGCGGTGCAAGTCACCCGAACCTTATCTTAATGTTCATGGTGTTCATGCTGGCAGGTGCATTTGCCAGTACCACCAATGCCATTGGCAGTGTAGATGCCACAGTACAAATGGGCTTGTCTGCAATTCCACACGCCTTTGTGTTACCGATGCTATTTATTATTTCAGCGTTCATTGCAACAGCAATGGGTACCTCAATGGGTACCATTGCGGCCTGCGCACCCATTGCCTTTGGTTTCTCTCAAGCCACTGATATTGCTGCGGTCTATGCCATAGGTGCAGTCGTGGGCGGTGCGATGTTTGGTGACAATCTTTCAATGATTTCGGATACCACCATTGCAGCCACCACCAGTCAAAACGTTCAGCTTCGAGACAAGTTTCGCGTCAATGTCTGGATTGCAGTACCTGCAGCTTTAGTCACGATCGCTATTTATGTCTTTAGCATCCATCAAACCAAAACCATTCAGTCGAAAGACTTTAACCCTTGGCTAGTGTTGCCCTATGTCGTGGTATTTTTCCTCGCCTTCAGTCGTTTACACGTGCTTGCGGTACTTACAGTCGGTGTGGTGCTCTCTGGGGTGATGGGACTGATTGCACAGCCAGAATTTACCGTCATTCAACTCAACACAGCCATCTATGATGGTTTTGTCGGTATGTTTGAAGTCGCTTTACTGTCGATGTTCTTGGGCGGTCTTTCGACCATTATGCAAAAAGAAGGTGGACTCGACTGGCTTATTCAACGCATTTACAGCCTAACCCGTTTATTTAAAGTTGGTCGTGAGCGCGCAGGTGAAATCGGATTGAGCTTTTTAGTGGTGTTTTCCAACATTTTTGTGGCCAACAATACTGTAGCGATTATTTTATCGGGCGATATGGCACGTGAAGTCGCTAAAGAATATGGCGTAGACCCAAAACGTGCAGCCGCTTTGCTCGACATCTTTTCATGTGTTGTACAAGGGCTTATTCCCTATGGTGCACAGCTTCTATTGGCCTGCTCAATTGCAAAGCTTTCGCCTGTTGAACTCATCGGCAGCATTTACTACTGTTGGATACTGGCAATCTTTGCCATCCTTGCGATTGCATTCCGTTTTCCACGACTGAAATCAGCCTGATCATTTCATACATTTCAGCGCCTTCCAAAAGGCGCTTTTTTTATGCCTGCTGTTATTTCAGTTGTCGTTTCAACTGTAATAAGGTCTGTCCACTGTGCTGTTTATAGGCACGCGCTAAAGCAGACTGTCCCGAATAGCCGAGTTGTAAGGCGATTTCAGTTAAGCTTAAATCTTGTTGTAAGAGATATTCACATCGCTTCATGCGCTCTGACTCAAGTACTCGCTTAAATGAACTATCCCAGTCTTGTAACTGGCGTTGTAAGGTCCGCGTTGAAAGGTGTAATTCATTGGCAATCTGTTCGATTTTAGGGGCTTCTGCATGCACTTTAAGATAATCGGCCACGGCGCTATGAATCTGTTGCAATACGCTTTCATAACGAGGCTTGAGTGCAATTGCCACCTCTGCTTGTTTCAGTAAAAGCTGCGTTAAAGATGGATCAGCAAAGCCCGATTTTAACGCCAGACTGTCCGCACTCATCACATAGGCATAGCAGCCTTGATTAAAGCTCACTTCACAGCCATAAAATTTTTGATAATGATACTGTGCCATCTGGGCTGGATGCGCCATTTGGATTTTTAAGAATTGTAATTGATCGGGGAAAATTTTCTTGGCCAAATACACAATGGATGCCATGGTCATTTCATTCAGTGAAGCATATTTATCATTGAGAAAAGGCCAAGTCAGCCAAATTTCATTGCCCCTTTGCTGCATCTGCATGGGACTAACTTCTGCACCATCAATCACCAAACGACTAAAACGCATCACATAACTCAGTGCTTCAGCCACGCTATTACTGCGTGTGGCCATATAGCCCAAAACACCAAAATGCTCAGGTTGAATAAATTTTGCCATCTCCATAATCAACTGAGGGCAATCCAGCTGCTCTCGCGTCAGTTGTAAAATCGTTTGAAAGAATGAAAATGGCGATTGGGTATCAATTGGCAGTTGTAATATATGCTCCAGTTCATACTGATATTGCGCTAAAAAACCGAGTTGATGAAAATCAATTCCTTGCTCTATGAAGTACATGTTCCAAAGTTGAAAATAACCATTGGGGATTTGTAATTCTTGCATGACGGCCTACCCGCTATTTGACATGCGATATTTTCACATTGGCGTAAAATGTATAAAAAATGGCAATATCTGTCAAAACAAACTGCATTTTCTCCGACATACTGCAATCATCCAAGGCAAATGAAGTAAAACAAAATGAATGCCATTGTTACAGCCCCTATTGAACCGATTGTACGAACCCAACTGAATTTTAAGCTCGATGAAGTGCCCCGTTTTTGGTTTGGCGGCGACCCATTTCGAACGCGTATGTTTGATGCACTCAGCCTCACTTTCCCCGATGGAGAACGCTATTTTATTCAAAGCGTGCGTTTGTTTAGGGACCAAATTACAGACCCAAGCTTAGCAGCTCGTGTCAGTGATTTTATTAAGCAGGAAGCACAGCATGGCATTGCCCATGACAAAATGAATCAGGTCATGCGAGAACAAGGCATGCCAGTCGATCAGTTTATTCAGCGTTTAAATAAAATCTTCAAGTTCGAATTAAGCAAACGATCGCCGCAATACAACATTGCTATGACTGCGGCAGCAGAACATTTAACCGCACTGATGGCCGAAACTTTTTATAGCCATAAAGCCACGTTGGCTGAGGCCCACCCCTATGTGCGTGCTTTATTTGCATGGCATGCCATTGAAGAAATGGAACACCGTGATGTCGCGTTTGATGTGATGAAACAAGTCGGACATGTACCTGAAGCGACGCGTCTATTTGCATTGGCCTTTACCACGGTGATGATGTTTGGTTTCACCACCTATCGTGCAGATGTCATGCTCAAACATGATGGCTTTAACCGTATTCAGCGCTTGCAAATGATGCGTAAAGGACTGCCCTGGTTCTTTGGGAAAAAAGGGATACTGTCTCGGATGCGTGGTCAATATCTCGATTGGTTTAAGAAAGACTTTCATCCCAATCAACATCCTGTGATTGAACAGTACGATGTTTGGATCGACACCCTAGCAGAAACGAATGATCCAATTTTAGCAGGTGAAGCTTTTTGGCAAGCAGGGAAATAATTCAGTAAGCGCAACAAATATACACTTTGGATGAGTTTAGGTATCATACGCCCATCTTAAAACATGGGCATATGAAGTTGAATTTGTATGTCCAATTACATCCGAAGTTAAAAATGTCTTTTAAATTCAAACTCCGCGTTCTTGGTTATCTGATCATGGTCAATGCAGTGATTTCGATGCTCATTGCTTGCAGATATTTCCTGTATTTATCTGAGTTTCCAACAGATTTACTGGGATTCAGTTTCTTATTTACTGGAACATTCTCGCACATGACTGTGCTTGCGTCCCTGATTGGCTTGATCTTGATTCCGAGCTTATTTCTACCCAATACGCTACGTCATATTACGCAAGCAAGTATTGCTAGCTTGGCACTCATTGCACTGATCATAGATACCTTTGTTTATGCACAGTACCGTTTCCACATCAATACTGTCATGTTGGAACTGGTGATGTCAGGTCAGGTTGTGAGTTTCTCACTCTCAACATGGCTGATGGTCATTGCTGCGATTACCTGTATTTTTGCGGCACAATTTTACTTCATTCGATTCTTAGAGAAAAAATTACCCACGTTTTCATGGAGCATTGGTAAAAAGTTTACAGGCTTAGTGTTTGTCACGTTACTTTTAAGTAATGGTATCCATGTTTGGGCAGCGGCACATGTGTATCAGCCTGTGACCATGACACAACGCTATTTACCAATGTTTTATCCGATGACCTCGAATAAAACCATGAAAAAATACGGCTGGATTGATGAAGAAGCCTTAGAAAAACAAAAGGCTATGTCTTTAGAACGTAAAAGTGACCTAAATTATCCGCTGACGCCGATTGTTGGAGAAGCTCCAAAGCAACCTACCAATATTATGTTTATCGTGATTGATTCTTGGCGTGCAGACACATTTAATGCAGACAACTCACCAAACCTGTGGAGTTATGCGCAGAACGGAAAGATTTTTAATCAACACTATTCAACAGGAAATGCCACACGCACAGGTATTTTCGGGATGTTCTATGGTATTCCTGGTACTTACTGGCACGGCATGATTGTGAACCGCCAAAGTCCAGTATTTATTGATCGTTTGCAAGCGCTAGATTATCAACTCGGTTTATTTGCTGCAGCCAAATTAACCAACCCTGAATTCCACGAAACCGCGTTTTCAAAAGTGCCTAATTTACGTATTGGTTCTTCTGGCAAAGTGGCGGGGGGTATAGATGAGGAATTAACGCAAGATTGGTTAAAGTGGTATGAAAAAAGAGATCGAAACAAACCGACCTTTTCATTTTTATTTTACGACTCCCCACACGGATACAGCTTCCCTAAAGACTATCCACACCAGTACAAACCTATGCTGGATGAGGTTAATTATCTCAAGTTAAGTAATGATTCTGATCGTTCATTAATGATGAATCGTTATAAAACCAGTGTGCATTACGTCGATAGCATTGTGAAACAGGTTTTAGATAAACTCAAAGAAACAGGTGATGCAGAGAACACGTTGGTCATCATTACTGGCGACCACGGGCAAGAAGTGAATGATAATCTTCAAAATTTCTGGGGACATAATGGTAACTTTACCGACCCTCAAGTCAAAGTTCCCTTTGCAATCATTGGTCCAAAGATACAAACTGATGCACTATGGGATAACCAAGTTTTAACCAGCCATCAAGATATTGTTCCAACCCTGATGAAGAACTATTTAGGTGTAACCACAAAAATTCACGACTATTCAGTGGGTGAAGATTTGTTGGGAGCACAAATTCAACGTGATTGGATCTTAGCATCTAGCTATAGTAAGTATGGCATCGTTACACCTAAAAGCATCTTAGAAGTGGGGGCTGTTGGTCAGTTCGAAATCTTAGACAAAAAGAATCAGCCAATGTCAGATCAAGAACCAAACTATGCTCATGTTCAAGCAGCATTGGAGCAAATTAGTCGCTTTAATAAATAAAGGCGAAAGAAAAACCGGCATGATGCCGGTTTTTCTTATCACAAGTGTTTTTACCACTTTGCATAGTGCTGTTCGAGCAGCCCATATTCATTCAGCAATACAACCTCTTGATCACCCTGCTGAATCGTACCGCTAATCTTGGCTTGCCACTGACTAAACTGACTGCCCACGAGACGCAAGTTTAAATTTTCAAAACGGCGCCAACCCGTAGTCACGGTTAAATTTAAACGTTCATCTAACGAGCGAATGCTCCAACGTCCTTCTTCTTCCATTTGGAACAGAACATCACTCACGGTATAGAGCTTTCCATTCATCCACAGACAGTTTTCATTGCCAAAACTTTCATTCACACCAGAAGCTAAATTGAGCCCAATGCGCTTACCCTGTACATCCCAAAAACTACAAGAGAGCCAAAACCAAGCTGTTTCCGGTCGGAGGAAACCACAGGTATCATCTAGCGCAGCCAAGGTTCGCTCATTAAACTGAATGATCTGCCCTGCTTTATTGGTAAAAAAACCCTCACACGCTAAGGTAGTCAGTTTCTGGGTATAAGTCCAACCATTAATCCCTGTTGGACTACACATACTCAATGGATCAGTACCTGCGCAGAAAATTCGGGCACTCAGCTTAATCTCACCATACTTGGTGACTTGAACATAGCGCACCCCATTGGCATGCTGAATTTCAATTTGAAAAGGTGAATTTGCAAATACACTTTGATTATATAAAGGCTGTTCATCTAATACGGTTTTACGCGCCAGAAAATTGACAGCGTTCCATTCAAGCACTTCATTTTTGAGATGATCATAAATATAAACGAAACCGTGTCCAGCCCAAGCAATATCAGCAATCGCTAAGCCAATGGTGTAGTGTTCATGTTGAATGCTACAAAACTTAAATTTCTTATATTTCAGCTTTTTCCGCCAACCAGTGAGCACTTCACCATATGGGGTTTTATACTGATACTTATTTAAATCAATGGTTTTTGGAAGTTCGCTAAACCGACCATAATGTGGTTGTCCGTTGGACTGAATCAAATCCATTGATGCTTTATCCTTAAGCAAAAGTTAATTAATATCCATAAGCATATTATGCCTATAATTTTAAAGGTGAAAAGTATTTAGTTTGTTTTTTCATCAAATTATTCACTAAACCTGCTTTTTCTTTTTAATACATCACTTAAAAAAATTAGGAATGATTCAAACTGAATTTAACATCAGATATTTATTTTCCCACGTGTTTGCATCAAACTCAGCTTCAACCAAAGCCACATAACGCCCATATACACAATCAATCGCAATACAGTCATCGACGTCTAGAACACGGTCAGTATGTTGCTTTTGCCACTTTTGATAAAAATATTGTTTGCCAAGTTGTTTAGCTTCCGCGGCATGCGGCGCAACGACGAGTACATAACGATGTAACTCACCAAATTCACGTGCGTCATAGCCACCTAAATTTATTAGCCACAGTTTTTCATCCTCTGTCTGGGGTTGGGCATCACTAAACTGTATTTGGTATTTTTTCCCTCGACTTTCAACACCATTCACTTGCGTCCAAGCATCAATATGTAAGCCTTTTTGTTCACCAAACCATGCATTTTTAAGTTGCGGGTAACTGTCTTCTAAACTGTCAGCGACTGCAAATACCACATCATGGACTTCGGTATTGGCACGGGCATGGCGACCACCAAGCATGACCATAAATAGGTTTGGCATTCTATTTCCTTTTTTTTGAAACATTTTTACAGCTAACATGCGATTCACCGAAAAGTCATTCGCAATTGTTCGAGGTAGACCACACTTCGATAGAAATGTTTTTGCAAGTACATTAATCACATGAAAGTATAGGACGATTTTTGCGAATGACAATCCCTTTGGTTACTTTGGGCTTATCCAAAGTAACATTATGAACTCCTTACATTTGAGGTGTAAGCAGCAAGACTCCGTCAAAATGCAGATAACGCTACATGACCAGTAAGATAGATTTGACCAGAGCTTTCATTGGGAGGAAATATCTTACTTTCGTTTCGGCAAAAGTAACAAAACCATCTTGTTGAGCGGACATTACATCCCTGTAAGGCTGCTCAACGAACGACATCCATGTCGCCTTCACTTATTCATGTTTTTGATAAACTTCTATTTCAAAAAAATCGTGCTGAATTGCTTCAACACGATTTTAATATTGTATAGCCTTCTCCACAGAGAGAGGCTTCACATCAGAGGAAAATTACATCTCAACCATTTCCACGCCATCAATACGTGCCACAGTCATCAAATCTTTATCACCACGACCTGAAACAGTCGCAATAATAATTTGATCCTTAGACATCGTTGGCGCAAGTTTAGTGACATAAGCCATCGCATGAGAACTTTCCAGTGCAGGAATAATCCCTTCAATATGGGTTAAATCACGGAAACCTTGTAAAGCTTCATTGTCATTGATTGGTACATAATCCACACGATGCATATCCTTTAAGAAACTATGCTCAGGGCCTACACCTGGATAATCCAAACCTGCTGAAATCGAATGGGTTTCAATAATTTGACCTTGTTCATCCGACATCAAATAAGTACGGTTACCATGTAAAACACCGACATGACCTGCATTCAATGGTGCAGAATGTTTACCTGTTTCAATGCCATATCCCGCAGCTTCAACACCGTACATTTTCACATCTGGATCATTCAAAAATGGATAGAACAAGCCCATTGCATTTGAACCACCACCCACACATGCCACTAAAGCATCAGGTAAACGCCCTGCTTGTTCCTGAATTTGTTTGCGAGCTTCACGACCAATAATCGATTGGAAATCACGAACCAATTGAGGATATGGGTGCGGGCCTGCAACTGTACCAATCACATAGTAAGTTGAATCAACATTGGTCACCCAATCACGCATTGCTTCGTTCATGGCATCTTTCAATGTTTTAGAGCCACTTTCCACAGGCACAACGGTCGCACCCAATAAACGCATACGGTACACGTTCATGGCTTGACGTTTCACGTCTTCAGCACCCATGAACACCACACACTCAAGACCTAAACGTGCCGCAATCGTTGCAGTCGCAACACCATGTTGACCAGCGCCAGTTTCAGCAATAATGCGTTTTTTACCCGACAGTTTTGCCAGTAAAGCCTGACCAATCGTGTTATTCACTTTATGTGAACCTGTATGATTCAGGTCTTCACGTTTTAAGTAAATTTGCGCACCACCCAACTCTTTCGACCATCGCTCAGCATAATATAAAGGACTAGGACGACCTACATAGTAGGCGAGGTCACGGTCGAATTCTGCCAGAAACTGCTCATCATCTTTCATACGGAAATAGAGCTTTTCTAAATCTTCTAATGCTGCCATTAGAGTTTCTGACACAAAACGTCCGCCATGGATACCAAAATGCCCGCGTTCATCTGGGTATTGGGTATAGTCAATCACATTACTTTGCTGATCCACGATGGACTCCTTGCATGAAGTTTTCTATAAGTTGTTGGTCTTTTATACCTTTAGCGGATTCGACGCCTCCGCTGACATCTACAGCATAAGCCCCAGTCGTCTTTATAGCGTCTTCAACATTAGTTGGGGTTAAACCACCAGCTAAAATTAAAGGAATATCCAGTTTGGGGAATTGTGACCAGTCAAAACTGTGTCCTGTTCCCCCTTTCAGTTCAGGATGCCATGCATCTAAGAGCACTGCACTTGCCCCGGCCTGTTGAAAGCGTTGAACTTCTGCCACCACATCCTGTTCAGGTTTCACTTGAATGGCTTTATACCAACGACGTCCTACTTGTGCCGCAATTGCCTGACAGCCTTCTGGTGTTTCATCACCATGAAACTGAATGATATCGAGCGCCACTTGTTTTAACACATCGGCAATGTCATCCGCAGTGGCATTCACAAAAAGTCCAACAGTTTGCACATAGGCAGGCACATGTTGAATCAATTCTTTTGCTTGAGCTGCACTAACATGACGTGGACTAGGCGGGAAAAATACAAAACCAATTGCATCTGCCCCGGCATTGACCACAGCGTGAATATCTTGGCTACGGGTAATTCCACAAATTTTGGCACGGGTTCGCATAGGTTATGACTCTGGCTCAACCCTATTTATAGCTGATCTATAAATAACAGGGCGAATCATTGTAATGCAATTTTTTCGCCTTGCGTAAAGTTCATCCTGAAAAATCTTTACATAGATTGTTTAATTCCCATACAAACCTTATACTGCGCGCAAATGCAATAAGTCTAAGCATTATGCTTTAGGGAAGTTGGTGAGAGTCCAACACTGCCCCCGCAACGGTAAAACGAAACGTATATCTTTTATAAGTGTTTGCACTTACATCACTGCACTCGTGTGGGAAGATGGGTATACCAATATTGTTTGCAATATTTATATTTAAGTCCGGAGACCTGCTTATTGCGCCGTTTAACTCAATCATTCACGGGGGGTGAATGTATGGAGCCAGCATGCCAAATTTATTTCAGCCTACAGCTTTAGTGGGCGCAATCGCTATTGCGATGGGTTTCTCCGCAACAGCATCTGCACAAGATAGTGTTAATGCGTCTTTAGATACACTCGTTGTGACTGCAACACGTTCTGAAGAAAAGATTAAAGACGTACCAGCACGTATCTCTATTATTGAGCCACAAATTGTTGAACAATCACCAATTGCATCTTTACCTGATCTATTAAAAACAGATGCAGCGATCAATATGGTACAAAGCGGTGGTATGGGGCAGCTTGCAGATATCTACTTACGTGGAACTGAATCAGATCACACCTTAATTTTACGTGATGGTGTTCGCTTAAATAATGCTTCTTCAGGTACTGCAAGTCTTGCATTTTTAGATACTACTGACATTAAACAAATTGAAGTCCTCAAAGGTCCAGCATCCGTTTTATATGGTACTGATGCGATTGGCGGTGTAATTCAACTTGTATCTAAAACACCTGAAAAAACCGGTGCTTTTATTACAGGAGAAATAGGTGAGCACAGCACTTATAAATCTGTAATAGGTGCAGACTTAGCAGAAAATGGTTTTTATGCACAAGTTCGTGGTCAACGCTTAGAATCAGATGCAACTAAAGTGACGAATCAAAACACCAATAAAACTGATACTGCATCTTTCGATCAAAAAGGCTTTAGTACCAAATTAGGCGTCGAAAAAGAAGACTATGCTGTATCAGTAGATTACAGCAGTAATAAAGGTACAAGTTTATACGATGCTTACACCTTTGATGGTACGTTACTAAAACAAGATTTTGAAAATGAAATCATCAATCTGCGTAGCCGTTTAAATGTAACGGATCAATTTGAACTCAACACACGTTTATCTCAATTTAATGACGAAGTTGATCAAAAAGATTCAACAGACTACGTCCATAGTAAGACACAAGAAGCTGAACTTTATGGCAAATGGAACTTCACTCCTAGCCAATCTATTATTTCTGGGATTACCCATCGCAAACTTGAAGGCGACATCTTATCTTATGGTACACCTTATAATGAAGATGTAGATTCAACTGGTTACTATGCTCAACATCAATACAACGGTTCAAAACTAAATACTCAAGTTGGTATTCGCCTTGAAGATAACGAAAAATATGGTTCACATACTGTAGGCCAAATGGCGGCACGTTATCAATTATTCGCTAACACAAGTATTTATACAAATATTGGCACTGCTTTTAAATCACCAACATTAAATGAACTCTATAACTCATGGAATGGTAATCCTAACTTAGATCCTGAAGAAAGCACCTCCTATGAAATTGGTCTTGATCAGGTTTTGGCTTACGGTTTCCAAACAGGTTTATCTGCTTATTACACTAAAGTAGACGACTTAATTGCATCTGGTTCAAATGGCTTATTAACCAACATTCAAGAGGCAACTTATCAAGGTGGCGAGCTATATCTAGGTTGGCAACAAGATGATTTATTTACGAAAGCAACCTATAGCTATGTTAAAGCTCAAAATGAAGAAACCAATGAAGACCTAAAACGTCGACCTCGCCAAGGATTCACCTTAACGACTGGTTTACAAAACGAAGTTTATGGCATTAGTGCTTCATTAGTTGCTAAATCTAAAGCCAAAGAATGGAATAAGAACTATAGCACTCCAGGTTATGCAACCATTGATATCAACGCATTTTGGAATGTAAATCCATATGTAAAACTCTTCACGAATATTCAAAATATTGGTGATGTTGAGTATAAAACCGCATATCAAGACCGTGGTTATTACTATATGAATGGCGGCCGCCTAGCTACCGCAGGAGTCACTTTCCGTTATTAATTTAACGTAAAGACTCAAAAAACAATTTAAAACAGCGCAATTTATGGATAATGTTTTGACCGGCATTATCCTTTTTTTCATTCTTTAGGCAGGACAAATTATGGGCCACCGTTTAAGTAAAATTTATACACGTACAGGCGACTCAGGCACCACAGGTTTGGGTGATGGATCACGTGTGACTAAAGATGATCTAAGAATTACCGCACTCGGTGATGTGGATGAGCTTAATTCAACAATTGGTGTGCTTCGTGCTCAAATTACCGCAAGTCAAATCACGGACAAAGCCACATGGGATAAAAGCTTAAGCCTGATTCAGCATTGGCTTTTCGACTTAGGCGGTGAAGTGTGTATTCCAAACTATCACTTGCTGCAACCGGTTTGTATTGAGTTTCTTGAACAAGAAATTGACCGCATGAATGAAGACTTACCCATGCTGAAAGAATTTATCTTACCTTCGGGTTCTTTAGCATGTAGCTATGCACACCAAGCACGCGCGGTATGTCGCCGAGCTGAACGTAGCTTAATGTCAGTGCACACGCGTGATCAAAATATTCAAAGCACCGCACTACAGTTGCTCAACCGCTTATCGGATTGGCTTTTTGTCGCATCGCGTGCTTTACAGCGTGCTGAAGGTGGCTCGGAAGTACTTTGGCAAAAAAATATCAATGAAACTATTTAAACGTTTCTAAGTTTTAGAACGAAATAGATTTTTTCGGAGTCTTCCTGTGATCAATTTACTGGAAGACTTTTTGATATTATTTTCTTTTGGGAATAGAAACCAAAACCATTTGCCAATTGTAAAACTCGTCAAATGCCATCACTTATCGTGAATATAAACATTTCATTCAAATTCAGTCCTACCTCAAACCATTACGAATCACATTTACGCATATCTGATATTTCCACCTTAGAATCTATCCCAATCAGATATTTTTAGCGCTACAATCACGCAAAAGACGTATATAGATCAGGTTCAATATGAGAATCATCGGACATCGTGGTGCACGTGGCGAAGCCCCAGAAAATACACTCGGCGGTTTTCGATATATTCATGATCTAGGCATACGTGCGGTTGAATTTGATGTTCGTCAGCTCAACGACCATGAGCTGATCATTATGCATGATGACAACATGCTCCGAACCACTGGGATCGACCAAGCGCTCTACCCATTAAGCAGCACACAACTCGATAGCTATAACCAAGCACATATTTGGCTAGACTGGGAAAAGCAAAGTACCCCAACACTACGACAAGCACTCCAGATTATGCAGGACTTTGAACATCTTGAAGTTGAAGTCAAAGCTGTAGAAACACAAGCTGAAGCGGAACGACTAACACAAGATCTCACACAGCAACTTAGAGGCTTTGAACACAGTGCGGTCATCACCAGTTTTGATCTTAAAATCCTACAAGCACTCCAAGATCAACACTCAACATTTAAACGTGGCTTATTGATTGAAGACGATATTCAACATCTTGCGATTGAACAAGCGCTCAAATACGACTGTTGCCAAATCGGCTGGATGAACCAACTGGCAACCGATGACTTGTTAAAAGCCACACAACTAGCGAATTTAGCCATTAGTGTTTGGACAGTGAATGATATCGAACGCGCCAAACATTTACGTGACTGTGGTATTGATGGATTAATTACCGATTTTCCTAAAATGATGCTACAACATTTGGCAGATGCACATTGAACAAGCCAACGACTGACTTGAGTTTTACATGAGTAGTGACACTGAAAATATTGATTTTTCATATTGATCGCTCTGCTACGATAAAGCCTAGAAATGCTTCGGTAATTTCGATATCTAAACATTCGTATTCTGTTACTGTTTAGTACAATACATCTGTACAATAATGCTAGTGAACCAAGGTTCGCTCATGCTAATATGCTGTAGCTTAATCCATGCAAAAAGTAATGGATTGACTTTCCATTTATACCTCCCAAGGTTTCAGGAGTGCTGTTGGAGATGAATGCTCCCCTACCCAAAGCCCCATTTAACTGGGTTGCAATTTTTGCATTGGTTTTTCTTCCCATTGTGGCTGTGATTGCAATTCCCTTATATGCCTTTCAGCATGATTTCAGCTTAGCCGCTTGGATCAGTATGTTTGTATTACTGGGTGTTAGTAGCTTAGGTATTACCGCTGGCTATCACCGCTTATGGGCACACCGTGCTTATGAAGCAAGCTTACCTTTAAAAATCATTTTGATGATTATGGGTACCTTTGCCGTGCAAAACAGTATTTTATTTTGGAGTTCAGGTCACCGTACCCATCACCGCCATGTCGATGATATCGAGAAAGATCCGTACTCGATTAACAATGGTTTTTGGTATGCGCACATGGGGTGGATGCTTCGTGACTATCCATCAGCAGAACCTGATTTTAAAAATGCACCCGATTTGCTCAATGACAAATTGGTGATGTTCCAACACAAATACTATGTTCCTTTAGTGATCATCGTCCACACAGGTATTTTATTACCAATTGGTTGGGCTGTAGGCGACTTATGGGGCGTGTTATTGTTGGGCGGATTAATGCGTTTAATCCTCAGCCACCACGTCACGTTCTTCATTAACTCTTTATGCCACATGTGGGGCAAACGTCCATATACTGACGAAAATACCGCACGTGACAACTTCTGGTTAGCTATTGCTACTTGGGGTGAGGGTTATCATAACTACCACCATATTTTCCAATACGACTACCGTAATGGTGTGAAATGGTGGCAATATGACCCAACTAAATGGTTGATTTGGTCATGCTCAAAACTTGGTTTAGCTAAAAATTTACGTCGTATTCCGAGCTTCAATATTAAAAAAGCTGAACTTGCGATGAAGTTTAAATACGCTGAACAAGACTTAGAAGTTCATGGTCTGAATGTCAGTGATGACATTAGTTCCGCGAAAGCTCGTATTGCGCAAGAGTATGATGCATTCACCCAAACCTTGAATGACTGGGCAAAATTGAAAGAACAAGAAATTCAAGCCAAGAAAACAGCAGTGGCTGAAAAAATCCATCAAATGGATGAGAAGCTCAAAATTGAATTTCAATTGGTTGAACAGCGCTTAGGTCATCACCGTCAAACCTTGACCACACTGATGCGCAGCATTAAAAAAGCCCCTGTTTCACAATAATTAATCTCTGATTCAGCATTTCAAAAGAAAGCTCCGCAAGGGGCTTTTTTTAGCAGTTCATAAAAGATAACAACATGGATATTAACAACATTCCTTTCGGTATCACCAACTGGACCGAGATACCAACTACCCGCCATACAGGTGATCAAGGTTATGCCCTATGGCGTACTCAGCAATTTGACGCGATTCGCGTGCGTATGGTGGAGTATTCTGAGAACTATTTGGCCGACCATTGGTGTTCTAAAGGGCATATCCTGTTGTGCTTAGAAGGTGAACTACACACCGAACTAGATGATGGTCGTAGCTTTACCCTCACGGCTGGCATGAGTTACCAAGTTGCAGATCAAGCTGAAGCCCATCGCTCGTCCACCTCAAAGGGTGCCAAGCTGTTTATAGTTGACTAAAACAGTTGGATATATGTCTTAACACTAAAACTTTGCTATATTGATGGGGTCATGGCTTATCCCTTGTGATCCTTCACTATGCAGTTCAATTCACGCTATTCTCTCCTTCCGTCAAAGCTTTATCACCATCAACAGCCCTTGCCACTGAAAGGGACAAAAGCAGGTCATTTCAATGCTGCATTGGCAGAACAGTTGCAATGGTCTGAAGCCGACAAACAGTCTTGGGTAGAGATTTGCAGCGGACAAAAAACCTTTAGTGAATTTGAACCATTGGCAATGGTCTATGCAGGACATCAATTTGGTCAGTGGGCAGGACAGCTCGGTGATGGTCGGGGTTTATTGATCGCACAAATTCTCGATCAACATGGGCAAACCATTGACCTGCATTTAAAGGGTGCAGGTTCTACTCCTTACTCGCGTATGGGAGATGGTCGTGCGGTACTTCGCTCCGTCATTCGTGAGTATTTGGCTGGACATGCGCTGAATGGTTTAGGCGTCGCATCGAGTAATGCTGTTGGCTTTACCTCGTCGACTCAAGGCGTGCAGCGGGAGAAATTGGAACTCGGTGCAATGATGTTACGCACATCAGACTGTCATATTCGCTTAGGACATTTTGAGTGGATCAACCAGTACCAACCTGATTTACTCGACGAATTTACCCAAAAATGCATCGAATGGCATTACCCTGAGTGTTTAGAGGCAGAGCAACCTGTTTTGGCATTTGCAACTCAAGTGATTCAACGGACTGCGATAATGATTGCCAAATGGCAACTGGTCGGTTTCGCACATGGAGTAATGAATACCGATAATTTAAACATTACAGGTTCAACCCTCGATTTTGGCCCTTATGGCTTTATGGAACGCTTTCGTCCGAATTGGATTAACAATCATTCCGACTACCAAGGCCGCTATACCTATCAGCAGCAGCCAAGCATTGGACATTGGAACTTATGGACATGGTTGAATAACCTCATTCCGCTTTGTCCGCAAGACTATGACAAAGAACAATGGAAGCAAGACCTTGCCGATTGCCTAGAGCACTATGAACCCACATTCTTGGAGCACTACAAACTGGGTTTAAGCCAGAAAATGGGCTTACCTCATTTCCACACGGACAGTTTTGACTGTGCCATGACCTTCTTACGAATTCTACAAACCGAACAGCTCGACTACACACAAAGCTTTACGCGTTTACAGAATCAACACTATGAAATGATTAAAGATGACTGCCTTGACCGTCGTCAATTTGAAAGTTTCCTCGCGCAATATGAACAGATTCGTGCAAATCAAGACACAGCAGCACTCAATGCAGCCATGCAACAAGCCAATCCTGTTTATATCCTACGCAATCACATGGCACAAAAAGCGATTGAGGTGGCTGAACGGAATGATTTCTCAGAAGTCGAACGCTTATTTGACCTGCTTAGCCACCCATTTGAGCGAAATGTAGCACTAGAGAAAGCGGAAGATTTAGCACCTTTGCCAACGGATGTTCCAGAGGTGATGGTGAGTTGTTCCTCTTAAGCGTTTTGCTTAAACTGTGGATAAATTAAACAATATCCACAGGGCTTCGCCCACTAGAGTGATGATCACCATGTCCTTACACCTTATTGCTGCAAAAGCTGCACTTGCCCTGCCAGAAGTGACGTGTAGTCAGCCCTTTGGTGAAGGCTGTGATGTCTATAAAGTCATGGATAAAATGTTTTTGCTCAATTCATCATTAAGTGGTACCGCTTTAAGTAACTTAAAAGTTACGCCTGACCACGGCGCGATGCTACGTGATATTTATCCGTATATTCATGCAGGATGGCATATGAATAAAAAGCATTGGATTTCAATTTATGAAGATGAAAACGTAGATTCGGATTTAGTCATTGATCTGGTACAAAGTTCTTATGAGCTCGTAGTATCCAAGCTGAATAAACGACAAAGACAGCGAATCGCTGCGCTTAAAGCCATCACCTAAATATGTATTGAATGAAAAAGATTTTTAATTACGCCTATTACATGTCCTAACGCGCAACCCTATCACTGCATCAAACAGGTCATGGATTTGAAGGTATATTGTCTCGGCTAAACAGTTTTTCAACGTTTTCTACGTATTGCCCATTTGGAACCCAAATTTTGAAAAGAAAAGCGAAATGAGACATTTATAGATGATAAAAAAAGCCCGACATCCTGTCGGGCTTTTTCGTATTGGTTAGCTAGGTATAACTCCTGTTGTACCTCACATCCTAGTGTTGAACTTATCATTTTTGTTTTATGTTTTGGAACTTCCTGTTCTCTATGTCTGCATCATATAAAAAATCTTGGGACTGACCTAGACGCAATCCGCTTGAATTGGTGTAAGCCAAAACGTACATAGAAAAATAAGCTTAATTAGACTTACCCCCAAAATTATCCGCAGAAATTGTGGATAGTTTTCAGGATGACCGAAGCTGAACCTTACTCCTTAAAATTAATTTTTGCGTGATTTAAAAGCAACTTTATAGCTCACTGCTTCAATCTGTCGGAAATACAACCACTCTTTTCTCAATTTTGCCTATTTAATTATCTATACATATCAATCCGAAAAGATGGAGTATGCAAGTCGCTCACTCTCCACCCAAGTTAATCAGCAGGTCATGCCAAACCTCAGATAAAGCCCCATTGAGAATCAGTAAAATCTTAGTCATTTTCATATTCAGTTGCTTATTTGAATGTATTGTCGAAAAGTTTGGACGCTATCTTATAGTCCAACCCTAAGTGACATACATAGGGCTAGCAGAATGCTTCGCTGATTTGAATACAGGCTCATCGACTTTGTCTAAAACAAACGTAAAAGCAAAAAGACAAACTAAAACATTATTTTAGATACTTATCATTTAGCAATAAATCAGAACCCTCAATGATCAAAAGCCCAATAAAAAAGGACTCATAGTGAGTCCTTTTTTAACATCATTACTTACGCTTTAGCTCTTCTTCGGCTTCAATGTTTTAAATAAAACAAATAACACCAGGATCCAGACAGGAAGCATCAACACGGAAAGCATAAAACCATGATTCCACATGATATATAAAATCATCAGCATAAATACTAAAACAAAATAATTGCTAAACGGTGCAAATAACGCTGGAAACTTGGTTTGAATGCCCTGCTTTTTCATACTCTGCCTAAATTTAAGATGGATCAAACTGATCATCATCCAATTCAACACCGCAGCACTGACCACAATATAAATCAGATAACTGAGCGCTTTTTCAGGCAAAAAGTAATTCAACAGCACGCAACCAAAAATCAGTAATGCTGAAAATAAAACAGCCGCAATCGGTGTCCCTTGTCGATTAACCTGCTTAAAAACTTGCGGGGCATTGCCCTGTTCGGCCAGACCTAATAGCATGCGACTATTGGCATACATCCCACTATTACAAACAGAAACCGATGCCGTCAGAATAATAAAATTGAGTAAATGCGCTGCCCAATCAATGCCTATTTGCTTAAAAATCAGTACGAATGGGCTTTTATCTAAGCCCCCCAAATCCAATTGATTCCAAGGCACCAGAGACAAAAGAATCGCCAGCGAGCAAATATAGAATAGGAAAACCCGAATCACCGTTTGATTGACGGCTTTTGGAATGTTCTTTTCAGGATCTTCGGTTTCCGCAGCCGCCATACTGATCAACTCAATACCGCCAAAGGCAAACATCATAAAGGCCAGCATATAAAACAAGCCTTCAAAGCCATGTGGGAAAAACCCGCCATGTACCCATAAGTTCGTGACAGATGCAGTTGAACCGACATCAGCCGTCAACAACAGATAAATCCCGAAGATGATCATGGCGATAATCGCCACAACTTTAATCATCGACAGCCAAAACTCAGACTCCGCATACAGTTTGACATTGGCAAGATTGGCCAGTGTGATCACCACAAAAAACACCAGCACCGAGACCCACGCAGGAATATGTGGCCACCAGTAATTCACATATTTACCAATCGCGGTCAGCTCAGTCATCACCACTAAGATGTACAGCACCCAGTAGTTCCAGCCCGTTAAAAAGCCTGAAAACCGCCCCCAATATTTAAAGGCAAAGTAGCTGAATGAACCCGTCACTGGCTCATGCACAATCATTTCACCGAGCTGACGCATAATTAAAAATGCAATCAAACCGCCAATCATATAACCCAAAATAATCGAAGGGCCAGCAGATTCAATAATATGTGCTGAACCTAAGAACAGCCCTGTGCCAATTGCACCCCCCATGGCGATCAATTGAATATGGCGGTTCTTTAAACGGCGCTGAAGTTTAGGCGTCTCGCTGCTCAAAACACATGCTCATCTGATAAAAAAATGAATTGTACCGCTTGCACAGACGATCAACCAGTCTTGTCCTTTTAAATTGCAGATTGCTCGGTTTCATTTCACCAGTTGGAGATTTAAGCAAACTGCTGATTTTGATTGCTGCCTTTGCTTTAATTCCATAAAAAAAGCGGATAGCCCAAGGCTGATCCGCTTCTTCTATCGTTCAGTAAACTGCATTAATCTTCAGGATATTCAAAACGGTAGCCTACACCATATACCGCCTGAACCCATTCATGACGGTTGCCTGTTTCAGCTGCATCCGAAATCTTACGACGTAAGTTCTTAATATGGCTATCAATCACACGGTCAGCTACTTCAAAGCTATCTGGGTTGATATGATCCAGTAACTGCGCACGTGAATACACTTGACCCACATGCTCTAAAAACAACTCCAGTAAACGAAACTCGGTTGGCGTTAGGTTTAAAGGCTTTTGTTGATACCAAATGCGTTGTTGCGCTTTATCCATACGGAACAAAGACTGATCTTCAGGCTCAGCTTTACGCTCTAAACGACGTAACACGGCTTGGACACGCGCTACCAATTCTTTTGGGCTAAAGGGTTTACACACATAGTCATCTGCTCCCATGTTCAAGCCAAGCACACGGTCAATTTCTTCCGTACGCGCGGTGACCATAATAATCGGTAGATCCGACTGTTCACGAACTTTACGGCAAATGGTCAAACCATCCATACGCGGCACCATCAAGTCTAAAATCATCAGACTCGGTCTACGCTGCGTAAAGCTATCAAATGCGTCCTGACCATCGTGAAACATACTGACTTCAAAGCCCGCTGCTTCAAGATAATCGCGGACTAATTGTGCAAGTTCTACTTCATCTTCAACCAGCATAATATGTTTCATACATACTTCCTTTTGTGTTTCATTTTTTTGGGAACGTTAACTTGCAACGTAAACCACCCAAAGGCGAATGATCAAAACTCAATTCGCCGCCCAAAGCCTGTGCCAGTTTAGCCGATAAAGCCAAACCTAAACCTGTACCACCTGTGCTCCGCGTACGCGAGTCATCGACTCGATAGAAACGCTCACCGAGTCGTGCCAGTTGCTCATCAGTTAAACCATATGGACTGTCATCGACATAGACTGTCCAATCTGTTGCAGACTGTTCCGTATGAACTCGAACCTGACCACCTGCTTCGGTATAACGAATGCTATTACCCAATAAATTGACCATGATTTGCTTAAAGCGGTCAATATCAAGTTGTAACTCAGCGCCCTCACCTTCGACACTGATGCTTAAATGGGCCTGTTCAAATTTAGGCTTAAAGTTTTCCACTTCTTGCTCAATTACCGCCCATGGGTTCACGGTTGCAAAGTAACAGTTTAATTGCTGTGCTTCCGCTTGTGCCAAATCAGCCAAGTCATGCGTGAGTTTTTTCAAGCTGGTGACTTGGCGTAACATCGATTCAAAATGCTCAGGCGTTGGTTTTCGAATACCGTCTTGCATCGCTTCGATCTGCGCTTGTAACACTGCCAGCGGTGTTTTCAACTCGTGCGAAGTATCTGACACCCACTGACGACGCGAAATTTCATGCTGATCTAAAATCACAGCCAATTGATTCAGTTCATTGGACAAATCACCCAGTTCATCGTTTCGATTCACTTTAACTTGATGCTGAAAATTACCCTTGGTTAATTCACGCGTACCATTCAACAAGCGTTGAATCGGTGTCTTAAAATAAGTCGCAAGTAACAACGCCGCAATTAAACTGGCAAAAACGGTTAAACCATAGACCAGCAATAAATAACGTTTTTGGTTACTAAAGAAGTTGATACTCAACGCATCATCTTGATCGAGAACTGGTTTCAGCCCCAAGTAGCCCACCACTTGGTTATTCACTACAATAGGACGGAAAGAAACTTGATCATCCGAAGGTTCACCGACCACGAACTGACGCTGCGTATCGTATAAAGACAAACGCGAGCTAAGACCCAAACGGTCAGGCGTGGAAATAAACTGTTTTTTGCCTGTGTTTTGTTTGCTCTCTTGTTCAATCTCTTCTTTTTTACGATCTGGGCGGAACACATTTTGATTGGCGCTGAGCGGGAACTTTAAACCTTCAAAGGGTTGAAACTCAGAAGGTAAGTTTTCCTCCAAAGCTTGCAGTTCTTGTTCGGTTAAAATCTGCTTTTCATGTTTGACTTCAGTGGTAGAAACATCACTGAGTAAGGTTTTGGTATTTTCTTTAAAATAACGCTGTTGCAGAGCAATATCGTACTGGCGGCGCAACCACCAACGAGAGAGACGGTCATAATCATCTGGCGCGGCATGTCCTTCAATCTGCAAAATTTGCGCTTGAATAGCATTGCCCCAGTCATGATAAGTGCTATAAACGCCAGCCAAGTTATCAATCAGATGATCGAGCTTTTGCATTTCCACGTCCGCCACATATTTGGCAAAATTCTTTTGCATCGTCCAATGCAACACACCTAAACTCACCGTGGTAATCACCAAAGTGGTTAGCAATACAGTGAGGAATAAGCGTAAAGCAATCGGTACGCGGCGAATCTTCAAAAGCAATCTCTCGGTCATTCTTTTGCCTTGTTATTGTATAGAACACTGCACCAAAAAACTCTCCATTGTTTCTACATCTTTATTATTTAATCTTTAATCATCCAAAATCACATGCTCTTGTATGGGGGAGTTGTAGAATGAATAAGATGACAAAATTGGCTTTAGCCACTGCCAGCGTTTTATCTGTAGGTGCGTTGACTGCCTGTCAATCCCCCCAAGCACCGAAAGATATGGAGCAGTCGCAACATATGCATGGTCATTATCAAAAAGACCGTCACATGACACCTGAACAACGCGAACAATTTGAAAAAATGCGTACTGAACGCAAGCAAGTCATGCAAGACATTAAAAAAGCCTGCGATGGCAAAGCGGTGGGGTCAGCAGTCCAAGTCAAAGCAGGTGAACAAACGCTAGATGGCACATGTGCGATTTCGTTTAAACCGAACCGTGATGAAATGAAACGTGGTGAACACCGCCCAATGCGTGGTGATCAAGCCGATCGTGGTGAATTCCGTGGCATGCATATGCAGCGTGGCGAACCACTAACCGATGCGAAACGTGCTGAGTTAACTCAGCAATACGATCAACGTTTAGCTGAACGTCAAGCGCGCCAACAAGCTGCGACCAAAGCCTGCCAAGGTCAAACCGATGGTAAAGTCGTGCAGTTAAAAGTTGGCACACAAACAGTAGATGGCAAATGTATCGTTCACTTCCAGCCTAAAGCCCCTGTTTCAGCACCGAATAAGGCTGCTTAAGCCACTTTAAAAAGCATAAATATATAAAAAAGGCGCAAATTGCGCCTTTTTTATTGGACATAACTTTTTACGCTTTTTGACTATTTATGTCATGCCAAAAGCAGCAAAACTGTTTACACTCAGTGCACTTAGCGATTTTGAATAATATTTATTTGACTTTACAGTCACCAAGAAAAGCACCTGAACCGCTTGTACCAAATTAGAAGATGTTGCACGATTAAGTTATTCCAATCCGTGTCAAAGAAGACACGTTTTTATGTTTATTAGGATTATAAGCTGGTTAAACCAGTATTGAGGAAACCGATATGCCACAATACAAAGCGCCCTTACGTGATATGCAATTCGTACTGC
Organism: Acinetobacter sp. Gutcm_16; assembly: GCF_028649355.1. NCBI lineage: Bacteria > Pseudomonadati > Pseudomonadota > Gammaproteobacteria > Moraxellales > Moraxellaceae > Acinetobacter > Acinetobacter sp. Gutcm_16. The sequence goes on from NZ_JAQSUV010000037.1 coordinate 39,853, forward strand.
ATGAGCTATTGAATGCAGAAGAACACTATTCTAAATTGCCTGCATTTCAGGAAACCGTAAGCCGTGAATTGGTTGACCAATATTTAGAAGCTGCTGCAGATTTCTGTGAAAACGAATTGTCTCCAATCAACCAAAGCGGCGACCGCGAAGGTTGTACTTGGAATGATGGCGTTGTTACAACTCCAACTGGCTTTAAAGAAGCGTATCAAAAATATATCGAACTTGGCTTCCCGTCTCTTTCTGCTGAAGAACAATACGGCGGTCAAGCATTACCTGTTTCTTTGGGTAACGTGATTTCAGAAATGGTCGGTACTGCAAACTGGGCATGGGGCATGTACCCAGGTCTTTCTCATGGTGCAGTTCGTACTTTAGAACATCACGGTTCAGCTGAACAAAAAGATGCTTACTTACCAAACCTTGTTTCAGGTGTTTGGACAGGTACGATGTGCTTAACAGAATCACACGCTGGTTCTGACTTGGGTATTATCCGTACTAAAGCTGAGCCACAAGCAGACGGTAGCTATGCAATCACTGGTGAGAAAATCTTTATCTCAGCGGGTGAACATGACATGGCTGAGAACATTGTTCACATTGTACTTGCCCGTCTTCCTGGCGCACCTAAAGGCACTAAAGGTATTTCTTTATTCATCGTACCTAAGTTTAACTTAAACGCAGACGGTACTGTGGGTGAGCGTAACGCGGTGCGTTGTGGTTCTATCGAACACAAAATGGGGATCCACGGGAACTCAACTTGCGTGATCAACTTTGACAATGCAAAAGGTTTCCTGATTGGCCCTGAAAACCGTGGCTTAAACTGCATGTTCACCTTCATGAACACTGCACGTATTGGTACGGCTGTACAAGGTCTTGCAGCATCTGAAGGCGCATTCCAAGGTGCATTAACCTATGCGAAAGACCGTCTGGCAATGCGTTCTTTGACAGGTCCTAAAGCACCAGAAAAAGAAGCCGATCCAATTATTGTTCACCCTGCTGTTCGTAACATGCTATTAACTCAAAAAGCATTTGCTGAAGGTGGTCGTGCACTGGTTTACTTATTGTCTCTACATGCTGACGTGGTTGAGCAAGGCGCAACTGAAGAAGAACGTAAATCTTCTGACAACATCTTGTCGCTGCTTACGCCAATTGCAAAAGCATTCTTGACTGAAACAGGTTCTGAATCTGCAAAACACGGCGTTCAAGTGTTTGGTGGTCACGGCTTTATTTCAGAGCATGGTATGGAACAAATCGTTCGTGATACACGTATTGCGTGTTTATACGAAGGGACAACTGAAATCCAAGCGCTTGACTTGTTAGGTCGTAAAGTTTTGGGTACTCAAGGTGCAATGTTGAAAGACTTCACTAAGATTATTCACAAATTTGTTGAAGCAAACAAAGACAATGCTGCAATGAAAGAGTTTGTTGAACCTCTTGCTGCTCTAAACAAAGAGTGGGGCGACTTAACCATGCAAATTGGTATGAAAGCAATGCAAAACCCAGATGAAGTCGGTGCTGCTGCGGTCGATTACCTATACTTCTCTGGTTATGTAACGCTTGCTTATCTATGGGCACGTATGGCACTTGTAGCACAAGAAACATTGGCTGCAGGTACAACTGACATTGACTTCTATAATGCGAAAGTCACGACAGCTCGTTTCTACTTCAAGAAGATCCTTCCACGTGTTCGCTCACACGTTGACGTGATTGCTGGTGGCGTAGAACCATTACTCGCATTAGATGCAGAGCACTTTGCATTCTAAGTAATTAATAACTAATTCGATATTCGAAATAGTTGTACTCTTGAGTACAGAAATGAAAAAGGACAGTCATAGCTTTGGCGGTCCTTTTTCTTTATAAATAGAGCGTTATTTCGCTTGGGTCATTTAACAACACTCTCCGTTGTTAATTAAGCTGTCCTAAGTCTACAGAGATTCAAACAATAAACAGGTGAACGAACATGCCAATTTATAATGCCCCACTTGCGGATATGAAATTTATCCTCAATGACGTTTTCAATGCAGATCAGTTCTGGCAGTCTAATGAAAATCTAGCTCATGTAGACAGTGCGACGGCTGAAGCGATCCTCGAGGAAATGGCTAAATTTGCGCAGAACGTGACCCTACCTTTAAACCGTACAGGTGATGAAGAAGGCGCAACATTTAGCAATGGTGCAGTGACTACACCTGCTGGTTTTAAAGAAGCGTTTAAGCAGTATGCTGAAGGCGGCTGGATTGGCTTAGCGGCTGATGAAGAATGGGGCGGTCAAGGCATGCCAAAAATGCTGACGGTTCTTGCAGATGAAATGCTGTTCGCAACTAATCCATCATTCATGCTCTACCCGCTTCTTTCTGTCGGTGCAGGTATGGCGCTGAACAGCTATGCATCGCAAGAACAAAAAGAAACCTATTTACCTAAAATTTACTCAGGCGAATGGTCTGGGACCATGTGTTTAACTGAGCCACATGCAGGTACAGATTTAGGCATTATCAAAACTAAAGCTGAACGTAACGAAGACGGTACCTATAACATTACAGGGACTAAAATCTTTATTACTGGCGGTGACCACGACTTAGCTGAAAACATCATTCACTTAGTTTTGGCAAAAACTCCTGATGCACCTGCGGGTTCACGTGGTATTTCATTATTCATCGTGCCTAAATTCCTCGTAAATGCAGATGGTTCTGTGGGCGAGCGTAATGCGGCAGGTCCAGGTTCGATTGAACACAAAATGGGGATCAAAGCGTCTGCGACTTGTGTAATGAACTTTGACGGTGCCAAAGGTTACTTGGTCGGTAAAGAAAATGAAGGCCTTGCGGCAATGTTCGTGATGATGAACTACGAACGTTTATCGATGGGTATTCAAGGTTTAGGTGCATCTGAATTTGCCTACCAAAATGCTGCACAGTACGCAACAGACCGTCTACAAGGTCGTAGCGCGTCTGGTGTTCAATCACCGGCTAAACCTGCGGACAGCATTTTAGTTCATGGTGATGTGCGTCGTATGTTGCTTAATGCACGTGCGAACAATGAAGCATCTCGTGCCTTTGCAGTTTACGTGGGTCAGCAACTGGATATCACTAAGTTCTCAACAGACCCTGAAGCGGTGAAAGCAGCCAATGACCGCGTTGCACTGTTAACTCCTATTGCAAAAGCGTATTTAACCGATACTGCATTTAACGCAGTAATTGATTCACAAATGGTCTTCGGTGGTCATGGCTATATTCGTGAATGGGGCATGGAGCAATGTGTACGTGACTTACGTATTGCACAAATCTATGAAGGCACCAACGGCGTTCAGTCTCAAGATTTGATCGGTCGTAAAACCATTAAATGTGGTGGTGCATTCATCGCAGACTACATTACTGAAATCCGTGACTTTGCTAACGGCTTAGATGCAGACCTAAACTTCATTAAAGATGCAACACTCGATGCAGCAACTGAAGTGGAAGAAGTGACCAAGTATATCCTTGAACGTGCTGCTGAAAGTGCAGAGTTCCCGAATGCAGCAGCAGTAGATTACTTACATGCAGTCGGCCTACTCAGCTTTGCCTATATGTTTGCAAGAATTGCCAATGCTGCAAAAGCTAAAGATGGTGACTTCTATCAAAACAAACTTGCGCTTGCAGCTTATTTTGCTCAACGCATTTTGCCTGAAATCGACTTACGTATTGCAAAAGTAAAAGCAGGTGCAGAAGTCATCATGAACTTCTCTGAAGACTACTTCACCAGCCAAGCTTAATCGCTTAAAGACTGAATAAAAAAACGCCTGCTTCGTCAGGCGTTTTTTTATTACTCAGCTTTATTTTTGCTTTTATACGTCATGTGCATGAAATTTGCTTATGATGCAATAAACCACCATCAACATATCAGGAGGCAGCCATGACTAACCGTGACCCTAAAATAGAGAAAATAGAAACCCTCCTCGATAAACTGGGCAATACTGCAGTAGAAAGCTTTCACTATGTGGCTTTATTTATTATTGGCTGTATGGTGATTTGGTCGGCAGGACATACCGTTTATGAGATCCTGACCATTAAACAATATGCCTCGATTGATGATATTTTATTGTTATTCATCTACCTCGAACTGGGCGCAATGGTTGGTATCTATTTTAAAACCAACCACATGCCTGTCCGCTTTTTAATTTATATCGCCATCACCGCCCTCACCCGACTTTTAATTTCCGATATCCAGCATGACCACAAAGCTGATATGGATTTGGTGATTATTACGGGTTCAATTTTAATTATGGCGATTGCAATCTTAGTGGTGCGTTATGCATCGTGGAATTATCCTTCAGTAATTCGGGATAAACATGCCGACAAGCCTTTACCTGAAGGGAAAACACCACGCCCACAAGATGATGAACTCGCTTAATTCTTTATTGACCACTAAAAACCCTCCGTCTAAACAATGGAGGGTTTTCTGTATCAATCAAAGATTCATTTATTTTGAATCCGCTTCTAAAGCGTAGCGTCCATTTTCATAGATCCAGTGCATGCCTTCAGGTGGGTCTGGCAATCCCAAACGTCGCCAATCGGTAATCAGCACATAATCACGGCTTTCAATACTGGAGTCGCCATCCCCATACACATAGCTATTGGTTTCCTGACTATAGGTTGAATAGCTGGGTGCTCGGTAAATAATACTCACACCCGGTCGCATCGGATATCCGCCATGTGGTGGATGGTGTGGAGGTGGTCTGTGATGAGGGGGCTCAATTTGAGGCGGTGATGTAGGTCTGGGCATTGCTCCTTGATACGGCCCAGCATAGGTTGGGAAACGCTGCGTTTGCGAAGTCAGCGGTTTTCCATAATAACGCGTCGCTGGTTGAGCAAAACTCAGTGCAGGACATAAGCTGAGTAAACTTATTCCATAGATTATTTTTAAATATTTCATCATCTTCCTCCACTGAGGTGAATATTATTATTTTAAACCTATTTTATGGATAAAAAATGTACAAGTTATCAATTTTAGATCACTGGCCGTTATCACCACTATAAGGTTTGAAGCAGGATTTCTTTGAAAAGCAAAAAATCGTATATGTTTTCAGTTTATACTTAATCTTTGTTTATAAACGTATTGGATGAACAATCGTGGCTGAATTAAGTTTTGATCGACTCTATGAATATTTTGCAAAAGTGCCCAGTATTCAAAAAAATCTGATTGATGCTTATGGCACAGATGGAAAAAGTGCATGGTGGTTTAAGTTTCAAATTGATGTAGATCACCCGTTGGCATGGCAAACGGTACAAGAGCTGGGACATGTACTGAACTATATTTCGAAAAATGAGCGCCTACCGACGCAGTTTTTACCTGTATCACCGCCGCCGTATATGAATGGTGAAGCCAAACAATTCTTGGCATGGGTCATTCAGTGTAACCACCCTGACTTTCCACCCGATGTCATTTGTGACTGGTTAGAAGCACGTCTACCGAGCCCAGTGGAAGATGCCGAAAAATGGAAAATCAAAACTGATCTACATGAACTCGATAACATGACCGATAAAGATTTGGATCAAATCATCCCGCCAAATCCTGAACAGTAAAATCTTAAAAATTAAATCTCCCTAAATCCCTCTTTAAAAAGAGGGACTTTTCATCTTGCACAATAGAGGAAGTACCGCTTTTCATGAAACAGTAAGAAATGACAAAAGGAATTCAAAATTAAAACGTCGACAAACCACTCCACTCCATAAAGCGGTATAACCCATATTTGAGTTTTGACTCATCTTTATATTGCTCATAGCCCACACTCATTTGACGACCATTTAAGTTCGACCATGCCCCATCAAAATATTGCTGTGCATCTGTAAACACCGCTGCGTTAGACTGGCCAATCACACGTAAATTGGTCTCTAAGTTATAATTATTCAAATTCCGTGCGGTAAAATTCGCTGAACCTAAAATAAGCTCTGCTTCTTGTGCATGGCGTTTTAAAATCATTTTGCTATGGCACTGCTCTCCTTGAGTATTACACCACCGCACTGTAATACCTGCATCGTTAAGCTCAGACGCAACTTGACGATTAGGAATTCCATTCTTTTGACGGCCAAATGCATCTTTATTGAGGTCGAGTAAAATCCGAAGTTTAACGCCGCGGTTCTGCGCATCTTTTAAAGCATTGATAATTTGACGCTCAGACAAATAGAACATCGCCAAATCAATCTGGTCATTGGCTTTTGCAGTATTCAACAAGTTGAGGGTTGCATCTAGGATTGCTTTTTCCGTCAACACCTGTACCTGCGGCTGCGATGGAATTCCTGCAATTTCGCCCAAAATCACCATCGGCACATCGCCCTGAGACATATGTGCCACAGTTTGCTCGGTTTTCAATACATCAATTGCGGTATTGCCTGTCACCAACAGGGCTACATTGGAATGTCGCGAACTGCCATCATGTGGATTCGCCGATGTGACCAAGGTTTTCCAACCTTCGGCGGTATCGACCACCAAAGTTTTGCGGTGATTGGCTTTAAAGTTAAATAAGTTTAAATAACTACGTAAGGTAATTTTTTCATCCCCAAACGGGTTTCTTAACCAACCGCCGTCGGGATTATTGCCTGCGTTTTGACAACAGATATACCAAAAACCAGACCAAATGGGATTCGATGCGCGGAGCGGACGTAAATCGGTTTCAATTACATCCACGCCTGCCTGACGTAACTTACGGTAATGCTCAGGTAATAGCCCGCCATACACCGAGTTAATCGGGTCGGTGATGACTTTGATTTCAATATTCGGATGTAAGCTTCGCTTGACAATCAACGCATCGGTCAGCTGACGAGTCAACGCCCGTTGTGATGCTTGAGATGTCCCCACTTCATCGTTAAACAAGAACATATCCAACACAATCGTGGTTTGTGCATCTTCAATCAGTTTAAACACTGCATTGAAAATATGATGATCTTGTTGCTGTTTGCCTTGTACATCGATGTAGGTTTGATCTGCAATAAATTTGACATCGGCATGACGTAACTTGCCAGTATAGTCCAGCCCATCAGGCAGTGGTTTAACGCTATGGTAAACTGCAGACGTTAAATAAGTCAGAGCCAATAAACCCACCACGACACCGACATAACGGGTCGATGTCCAGTTGAGCTTTTGATGTAATTTTCGAAAGATACGCATAACAAAAAACCTAATCCAATATACTCAGACTAGGTTTTATTGTTTGATTTTTCAAGAGGATTTCTGTTGTCGAACGCTTTGCTTAAATCACTTTAAACAGCGTCTTAGAAACTAAAGTCCAGTCCAACTGTGAAGTTACGCCCCACTTGCGGAATGGTCGATAAGAAAGAGGTATGCGAATAAACCGTCTCATCTAAGAGGTTATTGGCTTTGAAATACACGCGATAATCATTGCCCTGCATATACTGTCCATTATACGCCAAGCCGAGATTCACCATGTTATAACCCTCGGTTTCGGTCTCATAGCTTGAAATTCGATCTTGCTCAAACACATGGTAGTACTCTGCCGTTCCTGACCACGTGTCACTAAAGTTCGCATTCACTTTTGTTCCTAAACGGCCAGCAGGCACCCGCGGAGCATTTTCATTGTCAATTTTGCCACGGACATAATCACCAAAGACACTCATTTTATACACATCATTGATGGTATAAGACGCTTCCGCTTCAGTCCCATAAAAACGTGCTTTGTCTTGGATGTAGTCCACTAGACGGAAGTTTTCGTATCGGTCTGCGGTTTGAGCATAAATGTAGTTGTCATACCAATTGTGGTAAACATGAACATGATAATCAATTTTATCCGTATCGTAATGGAAACCTAACTCTAAGTTATTGGACTTTTCGACATCGAGATTTTCATTGCCACGCTCATAGGTATTGGTTGCAAGATGCTTACCATTAGCATAAAGCTCTTGCGCCAAAGGTAAACGCTCTTGATGTGATCCAACCAAAGACAGCTTATAGTTCGGTGCAAACATCCAATTCACAGCACCCGAATAAGACACGGCATAATCATCATAGTCTTTTCGATCTGACTCAATATCAATCGTCTGCTGATCGACACGTGCCCCTAACTCAAAATGGAAGTCATTCCACTGTTTATGTTCTAAACCAAATACGCTCCACTTTTGCGTCTTGGTCGGTTCTAAAATAGACTCTTCACCCGTGATATCTAATCTTTGTTGATTGTACTGTACGCCAACCACACCTTCCCAATCCGCAATCGGCTGATGCACCAGTTCTAGACGCGCATCATACCCTTTACTTTTAAAGGTGGTTGCAACGCTATCACCTTCAATTTCATCATGTTGGTAGTCGGTATAACTGGCATGGGCACGTAACTTCTCAAACCCTGCAATCGGATTTAAAATTTCTGTACGGAAGTCATAACGCTCCGACTTTAAGTCAACCCAAGGCCCTGTCTCATGTTCGTCATGCGCATGGTCGTGTCCTGAGTGATCATGTTCATCCGTATGTCCATGATTATCGCTCCCGTCACAGTGCAAATGATCCTCATGCGGATGACAGCTCTCATATTCATGGCTGTGCCCAGGTAAACCGTATTGATCTTGACGATTGGTATAGGCGATACCCGCAAAACCACGCTCACCAATCCATGAACCACCAACACTAACGGTTTCACCTTTGGCAAAGGTATTTCCAACACGACGTTCTTTTTCGAGTTCACCTTCATGCTCATGGAAATAGTTCGGCGCAATATAGTCATTCGCTTCACGCTTTGAACCTTCAACCCGTAGAGCAAACTGACTGCCCAAAGCAACCGTTGCCCCAGCACTGGCCAACTTTTCATCACTGCCAGAGTTGTAGCGTAATCCAGCCGTACCTTCTAAACCTTTTTCAGGCATGCTGGTTGGAATTTTTTGATCGGTGACATTGACCAAACCGCCCACGGTACCTGCACTATATAACAGGGTTGAAGGGCCCCGGATGATTTCAATTTGTTTGGCCAAAATCGGATCGACCGTCACGGCATGGTCTGGCGATAAACTCGAAACATCGGCTGTTTCTGAAGCATGTTGTAAAACTTTCACGCGTGGGCCATCTTGACCTCGAATCACGGGTCGACTTGAACCTGAACCATACTGATTTGAATATACCCCCAACTCATCGGCCAAAGCATCCCCAATGGTCGGTGCGCGTTCTTTTAAACTTTTTTGCCCGATGACCTGATCGGCGACTGCAAAATCAGCAGCGGTCTGAACGAGTGGATGTGCTTGGCTGGTCAACGTTTCAAGTTGTTGTGTTGTTGTGTCATCTGCAAAAACGGCAGGTGCGACCACCGCCAAAATAGAGAGCGTTATCAAATTTTTATGGAAAGCCATGGAACTCACTCAAGCGTACAATTTTTGAATATTGTTATAATATAACATTTCAAATTCATTGCAATAAAAAAACATTCCAATCATAGAAAAAAGATAAACTGCCCTATCCATCTAAGTCGATGCCAACGCCAACAGATCAATGCCCTTTACCATTTCACATGCCGTTCTCGCACCTCCCTTAGCCAAACTCAGTGGTAACCGATTACCGATTGCTGCCATTGCTATTGGCAGCATGACCCCTGATCTTTATCGACTGTTTACACAAGCCAATTCAAATACTACCCACTACTGGACTTCACTGATCCATCCCGATCTTTGGATTGGACTCAGTTTTTGTGTCTTGTGGTACGCGCTATTACGGCCCTGTTTTTATCGTTTTTTAGGCATTCAGCATGAATTAAGGCTGAGCAGTATGCTGCGTTTTTTTAAATTTTCTGTGGCCGTTATTCTCGCAATACTGCTCGGCACAGCAACGCATCTGTTATGGGATGGACTCACCCATGTTGATCACCGAACTTTATTTGGACATGCATTTTTAAGCCAAAAGATCTCTTTGTTAGGGCACAACTATCCGCTACACCGCATTTTACAAATTGGCACATCGGCACTGGCCCTCCCCTTGTTGGCGTGGATGAGTTGGCGTTATTACCAAACCTATCAGCAACATTTTCCAGTGAGTTTAAAAATCAAACGCTTTGCGATGGGACTGTTCATACTGAGCCTTTTGGGCGGTTTAGTCAGTGTTTGGGACTATGCACGTTATATCCCCACACAAGTTTGGCAGTCAGACCTGTATTATTTTACTGGGCGAAGTATTAATGAGTTTAGCCAAATCGCTTTGCTAATTTTGATCTTTGGCTGCATTCTGTTTTTATTTTTAGATCGAGACTATCGTTTAGGCTGAATTTAGACCAACGCTTAAATGCTATTTCATGCCTTTTTTAAGCTATACCTTGAGAGTCAAAGCCCAAAGAGGCATAATCCTACCTTTATTTCTGGCGGTACGCTGTTTACGTATTCGCTACCTTTAGCCATATAGTTGGATTTTTAACGCCATGATGCGAACTCATTACTGCGGTTCTTTAACCGAAGCTCAAATTGATGAAACAGTAACCCTCTGCGGTTGGGTACACCGTCGCCGTGACCACGGTGGTGTCATCTTCCTTGATATGCGTGACCGTGATGGTCTTGTGCAAGTGGTTATTGACCCAGACACTCCTGAAGCATTCGCAACTGCAGACAAAGTACGTTCAGAATTCGTATTAAAAATTACAGGTCGTGTACGTCGCCGCTATGCAGGCACAGAAAATGCCAATATGGTGAGCGGTCAAATCGAAGTTTTAGGTAAAGAAATCGAAGTTCTTGCTGCATCAGAAACTCCACCGTTCCCATTGAATGACGACAACACCAATATTTCTGAAGAAATTCGTTTGAAATACCGTTTCTTGGACATCCGTCGTCCTGAAATGTTAGATCGTTTACGTTTCCGTTCTAAGCTAACCAACCTCATTCGTAACTACTTCGAAGACAATGGTTTCTTAGACGTTGAAACTCCGATTTTAACCCGTGCAACGCCTGAAGGTGCGCGTGACTACTTAGTGCCAAGCCGTGTTTCAAATGGTAGCTTCTACGCACTTCCACAATCACCACAATTATTCAAACAATTGTTGATGGTGGGTGGTATCGATCGTTACTACCAAATCGCAAAATGTTTCCGTGATGAAGACTTACGTGCAGACCGTCAGCCTGAATTCACGCAAATCGACGTTGAAACATCGTTCATGAGTGACGATGACATCATGGATTTAATGGAAACCTTGACCGTTAAGATGTTCAAAGAACTTCTTGATGTTCAATTCGATAAATTCCCACGCATGACGTATACAGATGCTATGCGTGACTATGCATCGGACAAACCAGACTTACGTATTCCTTTGAAATTGGTTGACGTTGCAGACCTGATGCAAGAAGTTGAATTCAAAGTATTCGCAGGTCCAGCGAAAGATCCTAAAGGCCGTATCGTTGCATTACGTGTTCCAGGTGCAGGCTCTTTACCACGTAGCCAAATCGATGAATACACGAAATTTGTCGGCATCTATGGTGCAAAAGGTTTAGCGTACATCAAAGTAAACGAGCTTGAAAAAGGTATCGAAGGCTTACAATCTCCAATCGTGAAATTCATTGAGCCAATCGTGCTTGATCTCTTGAAACGTGTTGGCGCAGAAAATGGCGATATCGTGTTCTTCGGTGCAGACAAAGCTAAAGTTGTGAACGATGCCATGGGTGCTTTACGTATTAAAGTCGGTCATGACTTGAAAATGTCGACTTGCGAATGGGCACCGCTTTGGGTGGTTGACTTCCCAATGTTTGAAGAAACAGATGATGGCAAATGGACTTCTGTTCACCACCCATTCACGCTGCCTAAATCAAGCGTTGAAGATGTGAAAAATAACCCAGGTGCTGCACTTTCTGTGGCTTATGACATGGTGTTAAACGGTACTGAAATTGGTGGTGGTTCACTACGTATTCATAACCTAGAAATGCAAAAAGCAATTTTTGAAGCATTAGGTATTGGTGAAGAAGAAGCAGAAGAGAAATTTAGTTTCTTACTCAACGCATTACGTTACGGTGCTCCTCCGCATGGTGGTTTAGCATTCGGTCTAGACCGTTTAGTCATGCTCATGACAGGTGGTGCGTCTATTCGTGACGTGATTGCATTCCCGAAAACCAAAACTGCTGAATGCCCATTAACGCAAGCACCTGCACCAGTTGAATCAAATCAACTACGTGATTTAGGTATTCGCTTACGTGAAAAACCAAAAGCTGAAGAAACAAAATAATCTTTAGATTTTGATTAAAGAAACCCTGCCATGCGCAGGGTTTTTTCATTCAAGACCAGACCATCCATTCCATAGATATTATTTTCGCTTCAAATTTTCCAAAATTTCTTTTGAACTTTTGATCTATCCCCCTTACAGTGATTCACGATAGTCTATATTTTATTGCAGCCGTTCTTGCACTAAATCATTCTGTTGATTTATTCATTTATTTTGTTCTTAAGATGCTCATCTTTTTTTGATTTTATCTATCTTAGATTTTTAAGTCTCTTTGCAAAATTTTCTCTCATCTCATCTTTTCAAAAGATTTCTGAGTCAAAATATGGCTATTTATTATCTACTTAAAATCATCTCACTTTTTCCATTGTCCTTTTTACAATGCATCGCACGCGGAATTGCACACCTGCTTTACTATAGTGACTCTTCAATTAAGCGTATCACCACCATTAATCTGCAGTTGGCCTACCCTGAACTCGACCCAATAGCACTCCAGAAACGTGTTCATCTCAGCATTCAAAGCCAGTGCCAGACCTATATTGAATTTTTAAAATGTTGGGGAATGCCACCACAATACAACCTAGATTTATTAAAAAATATTCAGGGGGAATCTGTTCTAACAGAGGCTTTAGCCAATAAAAAAGGCGTGATTGTGGTCATTCCTCATTTTGGTTGTTGGGAGCTGTTAAATGCATGGTTAAATGTCTATACGCAACCCATGATTATGTACAAACCCTATAAAATTAAAGGTGTTAATCGCTATATTTTAGCTGCACGGCAAAAGTTTAATGCAACCCTTGTTCCTACTGATGAAACAGGGATTCGTCAGATTTTTAAACACCTCAAGCAAGGTGGGTTAACTGTTGTTTTACCAGATCATCTGCCAAAACCGAGTGGAGGTATTTATTCATATTTTTTCCAGCAAAATACTTTGTCCACGACACTGGTCTCTAAAATGGCAGCTAAAACGCAATGCAATGTGATTGGATTAAGTTGTATTCGTAATGCTGACGCAACAGGTTTTGATGTGTACTGTACTGAGCTATCTCAAGATATTTTATCGACAGATCTACAGCTGTCGGTGGACAGTTTAAATCTTGCCATGCAAGACATAATTAACCAAGCACCTGAACAGTATATTTGGTCCTATAAACGTTTTAGAAATTGTTATGGCAATATCAATGCTTATCAGATACAGCCACCAATGTAGGCTCCACAAACTCGCACATGATCTCAAGCAGTGCGAAAGCAATAATTTATGTTATTTGCTAAAGGCCTGAATAGAATACTTTTATTCATTTGAGATCAATTCTCAGCAGTGGCATAATAGCGCACTGTTTTAGATAAGTTGTGAGCAACCAAATGGCTATGCGCCCTGAAGTCCGTCGTCGTGGTATTGTGCTAATTGTGTTTGCAATCGTACAATGGTTTTTCATGCGCTATATTCTAGACAATCAATTATTTAATTTAACCACCTATGACCGTATTGTCTTTTTCTGTGTAAGTAGCCTTGCGGGTGCTTTTGTCATTTTTGTCGGTTTAATTTATATGGTCTTAAAGGGAAATGCGGATAAGGAATAATTTCCTATTTTTAGACGATTTGGTTGAATATCTATATGTTTGTTAGTGTTATTGTTCCTTGTTATAACCATGCTCCGTACTTAAAACAACGCATAGAGAGCATATTAAATCAGACCTATCAAAATTTTGAACTTATCTTATTGGATGACGTGTCTCCAGACGAAAGTGCGGAAATTCTACTCTCATATAAAGACCATCCCAAAGTATCACACTGCATCATCAACGAAAAAAATTCAGGTTCTACCTTTCACCAATGGAATAAAGGGATGCAGTTGGCTCAAGGTGAGCTGATCTGGATTGCTGAATCTGATGATGTTGCAGATCTTAGCTTTTTAGAAACCTTAGTTGAACCTTTTCAACAGAATCCAAATCTTGTTTTAGCGTATAGCCAATCCCATCGGATGGATAGTCAGGGTAAGATTACTGGCTCATGGAAAAGCCATACCGATGATTTAGATTCAGAATTATTTAAACATGATTTTGATATGAATGGCTGGGAATACATTCATCGTTTTCTCAATATCAAAAATACGATTCCAAATGCCAGTGCAGTACTATTCAAAAAGCAAACTTATCTTCAAATTGAGGGAGCTTGCTCCCATCTCAATTTAATTGGGGATTGGTCTGTATGGGCAAAAATTGTCTCTCGTGGAGATATCCACTTTTCTAGTCGCTGTTTAAATAATTTTAGATACCATGCGACTAGTGTCATCGCGACTGCCAAACAAACATCTGGGCCGTTTCGTCTTCGTCGACAAATTATTTTATTCAGATCAGAAATTTCTGATTTTTGGCAACAACACCTATTAGACTCAGAACTCACCCCTCGAATTTATAAAAAGAACAAAATATTCTTATACAAAGAAGTAGTTCGCAATTGTTCTTTTGCAATTCGCCGGAGACACTTTGAAGAAATCACTCCTACAATACGTGATGCCTGCAACATTTTACCAGTTTATTTACTCCCTATTTTTATGTTTAAAATGGCTATAAAGTTGATATATTCAATTATTTTTGACGCACCTATAAAAAAATTGTTAAAAAAATAAATTCATCGTTTAAATACTTCGCTATATTTTATTAATATTGAATATGAAACGTTATACTTATAACTGTGCTCTCTATCTTAACTCTAATTAAGACGCTGTATTTTCATGAAAAAATTTATTAATACACTACAATACATCATTTCAACTCAAGGTAGTACAGGTAAAGCATGGCAACTTTACAGAAGAGAGTTTGTTCAAAATGGGAAAGATGGTGTTCAATCTTTATGGCATAAGCATCGTGGAGAGCTAAACTTTAAGCGCTGGAAATACGAAAAAAATAAATCGATTACTATTATTGCCACACCGCACACCATATTTATTGCTGAACTATTATCACAAGCTTTAGACAAAGCTGGACTTCTGTATCAAGTAAAAATTGGCACCAACTTTAAGAGCTTTGATGACTCTTTTCATATCCTTGTTTGTCCTCAGAGCTTTAAGAAACTTCCCGAAAGCTATATCTCCTTTCAGATGGAGCAAACTGTTTCAGACCGTTGGTTCGGTCCGAAAAATATGCAAAAACTGAAAAAGTCATTATTAGTGATGGATTATTCACTGAATAACATCAGTTATTTAAACCAACGCTTCCCTCTTAGCCATATTTACTACACCCCGATTTCACCTATTGATTTGGCAAGTGAATCAAGTGATGACCACGAATATGACGTGCTATTTTATGGAGATACAAACAACCAACGCCGTAAAATATATTTGGATGCGCTGCAAAAAAAGTTTAAAGTAAAAATCATCAATAATGCTTTTGGTGAAGAAATTTGGGATGCTATACGCAAAGCCAAAGTTGTAATTAACATTCATTACTATGAAAGTGCTCTGCTTGAAACCACACGTTTATATGAATGCCTTTCCAATCACGCATTGGTTATTTCAGAAAAAAGTTCCGACTTTGAGCAACATACAGATCTCTGCGGTTTAGTTGATTTTGTTGAAATTGGTGATGTTGAACACATGCTCACAAGAGTACAGTATTGGAAAGAGCAGACCGAGATATATCTTGAGCAAAAAAGTCGTATCAAAGAGTATGTGCAAAAAGATCAAAATCTCTTTAACTTTTACTTTTATCGCGTCCTCTTATCGCTTGAATTAATTGATTTCGATACACTCTATCAACTGACAAACCAAACATGGAATCCAACCTCAAAGTTCTGGTGCTTAGGTCTACCTGAGTCAACAGAGCGACAAGCCGAATTTCATAAAGAAAAATCCAAAATTTCAGCTATTTGGAGCTTTCCCGGTATCCGCCATAAAACACCATGGGTTGGCTGTGGTCTAAGTTATAAATACATACTGCGCTATGCACGGGATCACCAATGGAACAACATAAGTATTTGTGAAGATGATGTGCTATTCCCTGAGGATATCCAAAAGAAACTTGAGGATATCCACCATGTTTTAGTCGATAAGTCTCTCAACTGGGATATTTTTTCTGGTCATGTGACCGATTTAAATACCAACACTAACATTCAGTTATTGGACACAGAACAATCTCCAACCTACGTTCAACTTAATAAAACTACAGGAATGGTTTTTAATATCTACCATCAACGTTTTTATGATTATCTACTCAAGTGGGATGAAAATAATCATGATCTTAAAACCAATGCCATAGACCGCTATATAGAAAAAAAATCTAATTTAAAAGTAATTACCACGCTTCCATATCTTGTTAAACATAAAGAAAATGTACGCACTACTCTATGGAATAGAAAACATACAACTCACTTTAGCTATCATGACATGACCCATAATAGTATTAAAGCTATTCAAGATAAAATAGCTAAAACTTAAAGCAAGAAAAAGCCTGATATTTAATCAGGCTTTTTTAATGAAAAATTAAATTAAGCTATATCAGAGCCACATTACATATTTTTAAAATAATCAGCTTCTTTATCCTTATCACTTACCAAGACTTCTTCTATGCCCTCTAAAGGCCAGCCAATTGCTAAAGTAGGATCATTCCAAAGGATCGCACCTTCACTTTCTTTATGATAATAGTTCGTAGTTTTATACAGAAATTGAGTATTGTCTTCCAGTGCCACAAACCCATGGGCAAAACCCTCAGGAATCCAGAACATAGTTTTATTTTCTGCACTCAGCTCTACACCAACCCATTCACCATAAGTCTTTGACTCAGGTCGAATGTCAACCGCAACATCCCACACTTTTCCTTGTACTACACGTACAAGTTTGCCTTGTGCATAGGGTTCGCGTTGAAAATGCAACCCACGTAACACTCCTTTTTGCGAAAGCGAGTGATTATCCTGTACAAAAGTAGGAATAGGTAAATTTAACTCTTTTAATGCAGTTTCAAATCGCTGTTGATGGAAGCTTTCCATAAACCAACCGCGATCATCCCCAAAAACATTTGGATGTAGAATCAAAAGACCTTCTATTTTAGTGGTTTCTACTTTCACTTCAACTCTTCCAACAATTTAAACAAATATTGCCCATATTCTGTTTTTTTCAACGCTTCAGCACTTTCAGTTAGCTTTTCTCGAGAAATCCAACCTTGCTGAAAACCAATTTCTTCGAGACAAGCCACTTTCAACGACTGACGTTTTTCAATCGTGTATACAAACTGTCCAGCCTCTAATAACGACTCATGGGTACCTGTATCTAACCATGCAAAACCGCGACCCAAAAGCTCAACATTTAAGGAGCCATCTTTTAAGTAGGCATTATTAATGTCAGTAATTTCTAACTCACCACGATGTGAAGGCTTGACTTGTTTCGCAAACTCAACCACGCGGTTATCGTAAAAATATAATCCTGTTACAGCATAGGGCGATTTCGGCTGCGTTGGTTTTTCTTCGATACTCAAAACTTTACCAGAAGGGTCAAATTCAACCACACCAAAGCGCTCCGGGTCTGTCACATGGTAGCCAAATACCGTAGCACCATGCTCAAGATCACTCGCTGCTTTTAACTGTTTACTAAAGTTTTGACCATAATAAATATTGTCTCCTAAAATCAGGCAAACATGATCATCACCAATAAACTCTTCCCCTATGAGGAATGCCTGAGCCAAGCCATCTGGAGAAGGTTGAACTTTATAACTCAGCGCAATACCAAATTGAGAACCATCCCCTAAAAGTTTCTCAAAGTTTGGTAAGTCCTCTGGTGTTGAGATAATCAAAATCTCTTTTATGCCCGCCAACATCAGCACTGATAAAGGATAATAAATCATCGGCTTATCATAAATAGGCAACAGTTGCTTCGATACCCCTTTCGTAATAGGGTGCAGACGAGTTCCTGAGCCTCCAGCAAGAATAATACCTTTACGTTTTAAACTCATTTCTTGAGTATCTCCACTAGTGTTCTTTCTACACCTAACTGCCAATCAGGCAAATATAGGTTAAATGTATTTTGAATTTTTTGATTATTCAATCTTGAATTATGTGGTCGTTTGGCTGGTGTCGGATAAGATGATGTCGGAATAGGATGAACCTGTTTGACCACTAAGTTTTCACCCAACAATTGTGCCTGTTCGAAAATAAACTTGGCATAACCAAACCAGCTTGTTTCTCCACTTGCAACCAAATGATAAATCCCAGTCTTAGCTTGCGAGGATTGAATTTGCGGTATGATCTGTGCAGTGACATCTGCAATCAGTTCAGCCGATGTCGGAGCACCAATCTGATCATTAATCACCGAAAGTTCTTCTCTATTTTGAGCAAGCATCAACATCGTTTTAAGGAAGTTTTTTCCTTTCGCTGCATACACCCAAGATGTTCTAAAAATTAAATGTCTGCAACCTGAATTTACAATCGCTTGCTCGCCCAGTACTTTGGTTTGACCATAAGTATTGATCGGTTGTGTATTATCATCCTCAGTAAATGCATCAATCCCATCACCATGAAAAACATAATCGGTCGAGTAATGGACAAATAATGCATTAATTTGGGTACATGCCTCGGCAATTTTTTGAACCGCAATATGGTTTACGATATCAGCAGTGACTTGATCTGTCTCTGCCAAATCAACAGCCGTATATGCGCTAGCATTCACAACAATATCTGGTTTTATCGCTAAAATTGTTTGAACAACATCTTCTGGTAGACTTAAATCCCCAGACCACTCATTTAAGCCATGTCGATCAAGCGCTATCAGCTCCCCCAACGGTGCTAAGGAACGTTGCAACTCCCAGCCTACTTGACCATTCTTACCCAATAATAAAATTTTCATGCGTTAACCGTGATAATGTTTTTCTAACCAAGATGTATACGCTCCACTTTGTACGTGTGAGACCCATTCTTGATTATTTAAATACCACTCAACGGTTTTACGTAAACCCGTTTCAAATGATTCTTCTGGTACCCAACCTAATTCATTTTGAATTTTAGATGCGTCAATCGCGTATCGAACATCATGACCAGGTCGATCTGTAACATAGGTGATCAAGTCTTTATAATGCTGAATCCCTTCAGGTTTATTTGGTGCTAACTCTTCAAGTAAATTACAAATACTGTGGACCACATCAATATTGGCTTTTTCATTGTGACCACCAATATTATAGGTTTCCCCCACAACGCCCTCTGTAACGACTTTATAAAGTGCGCGTGCATGATCTTCAACAAAGAGCCAGTCACGGATTTGCTGACCATTACCATACACAGGCAAAGCTTTAGCCTGTAGTGCATTTAAAATCATCAGGGGAATAAGTTTTTCTGGGAAATGGTAAGGGCCATAGTTGTTGGAGCAATTCGTTACAATCACAGGCAAACCATAGGTACGGTGCCATGCACGTACCAAATGATCTGAACTCGCTTTAGATGCCGAATAAGGTGAGCTTGGAGAGTAAGCAGTCGTTTCCGTAAATAAATCTGTAGTCCCTTCTAAATCACCATAAACCTCATCGGTCGAAATATGATGAAATCTAAATTTTTGTTTTGCATCATCATCCAAACTAAACCAGTATTTACGCGCTGCTTCCAAAAGCTGATATGTACCAATGATATTGGTTTCAATAAAATCCAATGGGCCTGAAATAGAGCGGTCCACATGTGATTCAGCAGCCAGATGCATGACGGCATCAGGCTTGAAGTCACCAAATAAAGTATCTAATGCTTCCCTATTGCAGATATCTGTATAACTGAATTGATATCTTTCATGGTTTTCCACGAGAGCAAGTGACTCAAGGTTACCTGCATATGTCAACTTATCGACATTCAGTACAGTATGATTGGTGTTTTTGATTATATGACGAATTACAGCAGATCCAATAAATCCTGCTCCGCCAGTCACAAGAATTCTCACGCGGCCTCCTCAATTTCTTATTCAATATTAAATTTTCGCGATTCTAGCATATGTTCAATCCCGACCTATCCTTGTCAAAATGGTTTCACGTATTATTTTCTTTTCAGGCTTTCAATTGATGTTTTTTTGATTTCCTCTACGTTACTTGGACACAGTCTTTTAGAGCATGAAGATGTAGCTTTGATGCAACACACATCGTGTTCATGCAACTTAGATTCGTCTGTATTTAAAATTTCAAAAGCCGAACAATGATTTTTCGGATAACCCTTGTATACTAGTCAGGCGATGACTGCTTCCCTCTCAAATAGATTAATCATGATCCAACTATCCATTCTTATTGTTAATTATAATACTGAGACTTTCATTGAAAGCTTACTCATTGATTTAAAAAAACAATCCATACAAAAAAATGCTTTTGAAATTATTATTGTGAACAATGTTCAAAATACACTGCTCAATGAGGTTATCGAAAAAAATACTAAATTACATGACCTAAATATTAAGATTATCAGCTCTGAAAAGAATGTCGGATTCGGGCGAGCAATGAACCTCGCTGCAGCGCATGCCGAAGGTGCCGAGTTATTAATAGGCAATCCAGATCTAAGAATGCTACAAACAGATTATCTAGAACAACTATTAAAACATGCAAAACAACATCAGAATTATGGCGTCATTACTACACGCCAACTCAATGATGACGACAAAGATACTTCCGAATATAAAAACTACGAATTTGGTCAAAACCTAGGGTATGAGAATCAAACCAATTGGCTTTGTGGTGCACTCCTGCTGATACAAAAAACAGTATTTGATCAAATTTTTGGTTTTGATCCTGATTTTTTTATGTATTGTGAGGATGAAGATCTCTGTCTCAGAGTTAAAAAATTAGATCTCCCTTTAATCAAAATCAATGAATTAAAAATTTATCATAAAGGTGGATCAAGCGAGCCACTAAAAGACTACGCGTTTTATCATCGTTGGTTTAAGTCAAAAATCCTGTTTGCGTATAAACACTACCCTACGGATATGTTTCATGAAATTCTCAACAGCTTAGAAAAAAAATCAACATCAAAAGCTCGCCTCTATGGGCTGATTGCACTCAGTAACATAAAAAAATATCAGTCAAGAAAAGACAAATGGAATGCAATGAAAGATTGCATTCAAAAAACAAAAGCAGAATCAGTTGATTGGTTGTATTTTAAATCAGTATAAAATGATTTAGCCGCAGTACATGACTGCGGCTGAAATTATTTAAATTCAATCGTTTTCTTATAGCGTGAAGTCTGTAATTGCTGATTTAAACGCTTCCATTCGCGTGCTAATTTCTCGCCAAAGGTACGTGCTTTGCTTTCAGTCTGACGACGCTCCACACGCTCATTTTCCAGCATGCTACCAAACTGATGCTCTTGAGCTTGGTCATATAAATAGCTCTGGATACATAAAGCAGGTTTCATCTGATACAGTCGCATATCCTGCGTATGATATTGCGGATCAAATAAAAGATGATCCAGCGGCTCTTTAATTTCAGCCTGTCTTAATAATGCCATCAAATATTGTGCGGCATTTAAGCTTAGAATATAGCCTGCTGCCCCAACATGTCTTCCCTTCAGCTTAAACAGACTACGCTGTTTTCCTAAATCTAACCCTTGGCGTTCGTGTAGAATTTTTTTTGCAAACGCTTCAAGTTTAATGATCTGCCAATCGGACTGAATCCAAGTGTCGCTACTGAGAAAATAGTCAGCATTCTGCCCCAAATACACATCATCTTCAAAAATAGCCAAATGAGGAATGTGCTCATCTACCATTTTTTGCCAAATCGAGACATGACTCATAAAACAAGCCAATTCACCTGGACTTAAAAAGTCTTCCTGAATATTAAGCTGCATTTTTTCAGCTAGAGGACGTGCTAAATCGGGCGTTAGCGCATCGAAAAACTCAAACCCAATTTTTTGTTTGCCAAACTCTTGCACGATGTGCTCACGACGCGCTGTGGCTGTCTTTAAGCTGATGACTATATTTTTCATATCAATACTACTTATTTCGATGCAACCAAATGCTTTACAGCATAAAACTTATCACGCCACATCCGTTTTTGTTTTTTAAGGCCGTGAGAAAAACTACGCCCTTCTTTTTCTTTACGAGAAATACCTTGTGCTGCCACGGTGCCCAAGATATCACTATCCAAGCCAGCAGGTTTCACTAAAGCAGGCCACACGCCTAAACCCTTCCCATTTTTACTGAGCCATGTTTGAAAGAAAATATCGACAGGCATGGTCATTTTTCTCCCAGCTTGCATAAATGCTTCTGCACCTTGACGTGACCACACCAAACCTAAACCACGAATAGGAAAATAAAAAGCATGCCACAAACTCATACCATCAACATTCGTAATATCTTTAGCTAGCTTTTTCTTTTTGGCTGCAATATTAATCAGATACCAATCCAGTTCTTTATGCTGATCAAGATACTCAATCACACCATCAAGCTTGTCTTTAAAGTCTTGGTTGATTTTCATATCATCTTCAAGTACCACCAAATAGTCAGCATCCGTACTTAAAAATTTTTCCGCACAGCCATAATGACTTAAATAGCAGCCCAATTCCGAATTCATCAATCTGCGACCGAGCACGTCATTCGCCCCTTGATCATCGTAGTTTACAAATTCAGTTAACTCTTTACCACGTCCATCGACTGCAGAAAAGCGTTCAAAAGGCCAGTTGACTTGATTCAGCTGCTGAGTTGCTCTTTCAAGTCGTTCCTGACTGCCGTCCAAATTAATCAAATAAGTAACAACTTTCATCATGAACCTTTAAACTAAAACTGAATGGGGCAAATAGCCTGCTAATTTTTCCTGCATAGCCGTACTGATTTTATTCGCAGCATCACTATCAAGCTGATCTAAACTCTGTATACAACCGTACTTAATATCAGGATTATGCAACGCTTGTATAAAACTATTCAAACTGTCCTGATTTTTAAGGTAGGCCAATTCAAGATCTGGTTTCAACTCTGCCTGCTGTTTTTGAATCTTAATGTGGTTCA
Organism: Acinetobacter sp. Gutcm_16; assembly: GCF_028649355.1. Taxonomy (NCBI): domain Bacteria; kingdom Pseudomonadati; phylum Pseudomonadota; class Gammaproteobacteria; order Moraxellales; family Moraxellaceae; genus Acinetobacter; species Acinetobacter sp. Gutcm_16. Next base: position 62,941 of record NZ_JAQSUV010000037.1, read on the forward strand.
TTAATGAAATGGGATTCAACTGCTCTACACTACGAAATTTAAACTTGATCTGAGTTTCTAAAAGCTGTGGATGTTCCAGCAAATAATCTTTTAATGCGTGACGATCTACAATATGTGGATAATGATGGATTTCAAAAAATTTATTGAATCCCAAAACATCCGCACCAAGCATCTGCGCAATCATATGTTTCGGCTGAATTGGCTTTCCAAATTGGCGACTCATCAGCTGACGATATTTGAGCTTTGCCTTGAGTGCAAAACTATTCTGCCAATGACCATAGATCACCAAGTTTTCCGCTTTTAAAAAGTCTTCGACTTGTGCAGGCGCATTAAAAAAGAAATCATCATTCAGATAAATAAAATAATCTGATAAGCCTTCAATATTCCAAAGCATACTTTCAATGGAACGGGTATTGAAGGTCGGTAAATGCTCTTCAAAACCTCTAAAAATTTCTCGGTGATCAACCACACGAATTTTATCGGCAGCGCACAAACCTTGCGCTGCAAATTCATCGATAAACTCAGGACGCTGACTATCTGCCACCACATAGATATGTCGACAGAACGGTACATATTTCAAAATGGAAGCGATGTTATAATAAATTTCGTTATTACTGGCAAAGCGCGTCGCACTGACTGCGTCAGATGCATCTTCACCAGTCAGATATTTATGACGTTTCTTTTTTAATTCAAGATCATTGCCATCTACCCAGGCAATCACGATATCAATATTTTGCATTCACTTGATCACTTCAAAATCTGAGTCTAATAGGCATTTATTGCCAAGCATCCTTAATCCACTGTGAAGGCAATACATAACGATACCATTTTCCACCACCACCATTAATAGCATCAGGTGGATTGATTTCACCATGGAAAATAATGACCTTAACCCCTTCAGGTTTTACAGGGGGTTTAAAGTATGCCAACGGAATTTTTTGCAAACAGTGATATTTGTAACTCTTACACCAACTATCAGGCCAGTAAGAAAGTTTTTTCTCTTGATCGACATACCAAGACAAATAAGCTTGCTCATTGCGGAATTTTTGACGAATTTCATCAAAATGCTCCCGAAAATAAGGCATCAGTCCAGGGAAAGCACCCAGTTTAAAACGGTAAACCGAGCTGTTGCCTGTAATCCGCCAAGGACGTTTCCAGTCATGAATAATTAGGAAGTCCCCAGGATGGGTAAAGAAACTGTCAATATTGTCAACAATCACCACATCCAAATCTAAAAAGAGCGCATTACCTTGTAAACCGTACAAGTCTGGCTCGAATGTAGACAATTTATTCCAACCTCGTTCAGGACTTCCCTCTGGAAGCGCTAAAGGTGGAATGGGAAAACAATCAACTGCAGGATCGATCCCTTCGGTGCGGTCTGTTAGACAAACCATTTTAAAATCAACCGTGGTGTGACGCTTCACCATGTTATATAAACGATTGACGTACTCGGCCCCATATTTGGTGCCCCATTTCATGCATAACACAATATTTTGATCTGTCTGTGTTTCAGCCTGTTTTGACAACGAGTCGTTTACGTTTTCCAGCATGTTCTATCATCCACCAGCATTCTGCGTTGTATCATAACATTTCTTGCAATAAGTTAGTGTATGGCTTTTTCAAAGCCCTCATAATACTCAAAAATAGTTTGTGCTATGATACGGAGTCGCTTAGATAAATCCTTTACAGGGTTCACTTAGCTCTCATATGAAGAATATATAATCAGGTTGATATGAAAATAGCAGTTGCAGGCACAGGTTACGTCGGCCTTTCTAATGCCATGATCTTCTCACAACACCATGAAGTGATTGCACTAGACATCATCGACACGAAAGTTGACATGTTGAATCAAAAAATCTCCCCGATTCAAGACACAGATATATCAACATTTTTAAGCGAGAAACCGCTCAATTTTCGTGCCACAACTGACAAATATGAAGCCTATCGAGGCGCTGATTTTGTCATCATTGCAACACCCACCGACTATGATGTGCAAACTAATTATTTCAACACGCAGAGTGTGGAAAGTGTTATTCGAGATGTCGTCGAGATTAATCCTCAGGCAACGATGATTATCAAATCAACCGTGCCAGTGGGCTTTACGCAAAAAGTCAAAAGCCAGTACAACACTGACAATGTGATCTTCTCCCCAGAGTTTTTACGTGAAGGCAAGGCTCTGCATGACAACCTTTATCCCTCTCGGATTATTGTTGGTGAAAAGTCAGAACGTGCTCAATTGTTTGCAGATATGCTGATCGAAGGTGCAATCAAAAAAGACAGTCCTGTATTGTTTACTGACTCAACTGAAGCCGAAGCGATCAAGTTATTTGCCAACACCTATCTCGCGATGCGTGTCGCTTACTTTAATGAACTCGATACTTATGCCCAGTCTTTCGGTCTAGACACTCGTCAAATTATTGAAGGCGTATGTTTAGATCAACGCATTGGCAATCATTATAACAACCCATCGTTTGGCTATGGTGGCTATTGTCTACCAAAGGATACAAAACAACTTCTTGCCAACTACAATCAAGTGCCAAGTAACCTGATTCAGGCTATTGTAGATTCTAACAGTACCCGTAAAGACTTTATTGCAGACTCTATCATTGCAAAAAATCCCAATACTGTCGGTATTTATCGTTTAGTGATGAAAAGTGGCTCCGATAACTTCCGTGCCTCCGCAATTCAAGGCGTCATGAAACGCATCAAAGCAAAAGGCATTGATGTGATTGTTTATGAACCAACCTTAAATGAAGATGAATTTTTCAAATCCAAAGTCATTAATGATTTAGAACAATTTAAACAACAAAGTGATGTCATCATCGCCAATCGCAAGTCGCAAGATTTAAGTGATGTTGAGGATAAAATCTATACCCGGGATATTTTTGGAGGCGATGAATGAACGTTTTAGTAACAGGCGCAGCAGGGTTTATCGGCTTTCATGTCTCTAAAAAACTACTTGAACGTGGTGATAATGTTGTCGGTTTTGACAATATGAATGATTATTATGATCCTGCTTTAAAGCAAGCTCGTATCGACTTATTACATCAAACTGCTCAGCAAAGTGCTAGCCAATTTGACTTCATTCAAGCCAATCTTGCAGATAAAACAGCAGTTGATCAATGCTTTCAACAACACCAGTTTGACCGTGTGATTCACTTGGCTGCACAAGCAGGCGTGCGCTACTCACTTGAAAATCCAATGAGTTATGTAGAAAGTAATATTATTGGCTTTACCAATATTATTGAAGCTTGCCGCTATGCGAAAACACCACATCTGACCTATGCCAGCACCAGCAGCGTATACGGTGCAAATACCACCATGCCTTTTAGCGAGCAGCATGGCGTAGACCATCCTATTCAGTTTTATGCAGCAACAAAACGTGCAAATGAATTAATGGCGCATAGCTATAGTCACCTATTTCAATTGCCAACCACAGGCTTACGTTTCTTTACGGTCTATGGACCTTGGGGACGCCCCGATATGGCGCTGTTTAAGTTCACCAAAAACATCATTGCGGGTCAATCAATTCCCGTATTTAACCATGGTAATCACACCCGCGATTTCACATTTGTCGAAGACATTGCTGAAGGCGTGATTCGCTCAAGTGATCAAATTGCTGAGGTCAACCCAAATTGGGACAGCAATCATCCAGATCCAGCGACCAGCAATGCGCCTTTCCGTATATTCAACATCGGCAATAACAATCCAGTGAAACTCATCGAATATATTCAAGCAATTGAAAAAGCCGTTGGCCAAGAAGCCATTTTAGAATTACTCCCACTTCAAGCAGGTGATGTACCTGATACCTTCGCAGATAGCAGCGCTTTAGAAAAAAGTGTGGGGTATAAACCATCTGTTTCTGTTGAAGATGGTGTGAAACAATTTGTAGATTGGTATCGCGACTTTTATCTGGTTTAAATAAAAACCACTATCTAATTAATTAAACCAATCTAAAATAAAACCCTAATTACACAGTAGTTAGGGTTTCTAAATACAAGTCTATTTAAATTAAATTGTAGATTATTACACCATAAAATTTTTCTTACCAAATCACCACCCAACACAAAACAGTCTCCTATACCCATAAAAATTCTTTGAGATAAAAAAAACCTATCCTTCGGTTGAAGATCCTCAACTAAATAAACGAAACTTATTTTTAAATAGCAACATCTTAGCAATAGGATAACTTTTACTTATACTCGCTGAGGTTAATGAAAATGGCTTTTATTAAAAATTACAGTATCAAAAAACCATTAAGCTTATACAAAATATTGGCTTAAATTACTCAAGAGAAATAATAAATTAAACACCACCGAGCAATCATAGATAATCCTATGACGACTCTACTCTTACAAAAACAATTTATTCATTTTAATTTTTTCATACATTTATCAATATATGATTAAGAACGCCATAATTCTCCAAGTTTTACATCCCACTCAACAGGAGAAATAACCATACGCCCTGCATTTGGGGTCAATGTGATTTCACTAAACAGCACTTCATCTTGTGACAATAGGAAGTCAATTCGGCTATAACCATATTCCAAACATAACTGCTCAGACAGCTCAACCATTTTATACATCTTGCACGGTTCTATCACCGCTTCTGGCGTATTCTCTTTGCAATCTACGGTAAAAGGCTGTAGCACCCAAGAGGTATCATAAATATTTGAATACTCTGTACCATCACTCCCTTGGACATCGACTTCAATATACTTAGGCTGCCCCTCAAAACAATGGACACGACATGTTGTAATGGTGGCATGCGTGTTAGCATCACGGTATAAATCAACATAATGCTCTGCCAAAATGAGCGGCGAAATATTTTTATAGTGCCACTCTCGCTTGCGGTAGTACATATTCATTTTTAAACTGTTATTTAGTTTACTTTCCGCTCTATTAACATCAAATGTACCTTTATCGCGACAAACAATAGCGCTTCCACTGTCGTGGGTACATTTCAAAACAAACTGGCTTGGAAATTGATCAAAATCAATATTCTTAAAGTCACAATATGTGCCTATAAGTGGGACCAGATGTTTTTCTCCAATCCGATCTATAATCAACTCTCTTACTGCCGATTTATCAGCTAATTTGGTATGTAATGCACTCCTTTCAAAAATCATTCGTGCAGTAACTTTCTCATTAAAACTTTCAGGTTGATTAAAATTTGGCATATACCCTAATTTATTAATAAACCTCTTTTTTAAATATCTCTCATCAGAAACAAACAATGTTCTAAATACTTTTGCTTTATATATAAGACTGTTAATCATGGGTAAGAATTTTAAATACATCTCATTTTTACCAAATAATAACAAATTAAATTATATTATGTATGCTTTAAGAATATTATTTTTACTAAAAGTTCAAAATATTCGATCCTTTATAAACAATTAAATGCTATAAAATATAATCCATATATCTTTTTAAATAATGAAAACAAAAAAGGGCTCCAAAGAGCCCTTTTTTTTCATCGAACCACTTATTTTACATAAGTTAGCCAGTGTGCATATTTCGGGTCTTTACCCTGTACTGCATTAAAGAATGTGGTTTGAATTTGTTCAGTGATTGGACCACGTGTACCCGAACCAATTTCACGGTCATCATATTCACGAATAGGCGTCACTTCAGCAGCAGTACCTGTAAAGAATGCTTCATCCGCAATGTAGAATTCATCACGTGTAATACGACGCTCAACTACGTCATAGCCCAAGTCTTTTGCAATCGTAATAATGGTCTGGCGCGTAATGCCATCAAGTGCACCGCCCGCGATATCTGGCGTATGTAAAACACCATCTTTTACCAAGAATACGTTTTCGCCAGAACCTTGGCATACATAACCTTGAGGGTCGAGCAACATTGCTTCGTCATAACCTGAGTGCGCTACTTCTTGGTGAGCTAAAATCGACAAGGTATAGTTACCTGACGCTTTTGCTTTACACATCGTCACGTTTGGATGGTGATGGGTAAATGATGAAGTTTTCACACGAATACCTTTCGCCATTGCTTCATCACCTAAGTACGCACCCCAGCTCCACGCAGCAACCACCGCATGAATCGTATTGTCTGTTGCAGCAATACCTAATTTTTCAGAACCAATAAAAATAATTGGACGCAAGTAGCAAGACGCTAATTTATTTTCACGAACCACATCAATTTGAGCTTGCTCTAGTGTTGCTTGATCAAATGGGACTTTCATTTGATAAATTTTTGCAGAATTCAATAAACGCTTAGTGTGTTCTTTTAGACGGAAAATAGCCGTGCCATTCGGTGTTTCATAGGCACGGACACCTTCAAACACACCCATGCTGTAGTGCAAGGTATGTGTTAATACGTGAGTTTTTGCCTCACGCCAGTCAACCAATTGTCCATCTTGCCAAATAAAACCATCACGATCAGCCAAATTCATGACACACACTCCAAATTTATATACACAGTCATGTTACCCAATGCTCACGATTGAGCTTGGATCAATTAATCTTTGCCATAATTTGCAAACGATCACTCGGGTATCGCGCCAGTCCGCAGCATTTACTTGCATGGATTGATTCGCAAGGGCTAAACGGTGGCTCTCGGCTCGTTCACTGAGATAAGCTTGAATCAATGCAGTCGCATCGTCACTGGATAAGCAACTGGCTTTTGCAGCGTCCTCAAGGATTCGTACATTGTCGGAATAATGGGCAAGATCTGGATGAGATCCGCTCCATGCCAACACAGCATACTGTGCCATAAATTCGATATCGACGATACCACCTGCGTCTTGTTTTAAATGAAAAATTCCATCTTTTTGTTGTTCTTTAGAAGAACCCAAATGGTCTTTCATTTTTTGACGCATCTTCAGCACTTCTGCGCGTACATTTTCCTCATCTCGTGGCTGCGTCAAAATCCGACAGCGCAATGCTTCAAACTTATCACGCAAACTTTGCTCACCCGCAATCGAACGAGCACGTACCAAGGCTTGATGCTCCCAGACCCATGCATTTTTCAACTGATATTGCTCAAAGGCTTTTAAACTGGTGACCAACACCCCTGCTTCACCCGATGGGCGTAAGCGCGTATCGATTTCATAAACCCGACCATCGAGGGTCTGCGTAGTCATCAGCGACATAAATTTCTGTGCAACACGCATTGCAAACTCAAATCCACTGATCGACTTCAGCCCATCTGTATCGGCTTGCTCATCCATATAATGAATAAAGACCAGATCTAAGTCCGAGCCATAACCCAGCTCAATCCCGCCAACTTTTCCATACCCCACCACAGCAAATGCCAAATGATCAATCGAACAGCGCTGTCCTTCAACATCGAGCGGATAACCATGTTTCTTTGCCGTCATTTGGTAAGCCAAATTTAAAGTTGTACTGACCGAAACTTCTGCAATATCGGTCAAAGCATCGGATACTTTCATCAACGGACTTTCAGCCAAGACATCACTAGCCGCAACTGCCAAAACATTGGATTTTTTAAATAGGCGCAGCACACGCATCAAATCTTCAACGTCATCAAGTTCAATGCGAAGCAACTGTTGACGCAACGAATCTTCCAAATCTTGACGGCGCGGCAACTCAAAGTCCATGGACAAAAATTCATCCAAGAGCACTGGATAATGGGTCAATTCTTCACAAATCCATGGACTTACGGTTGCCATTTTCACCAAGCGCTGTAACGCCCCTTTACTCTCAATCAACATGACCAAATATACGGTACGTCGCATCACCGACTCGACCAAAGGCATGAGGCGAAGCAACGCGGCTTGCGGCTTATCTGACTGTAAAATCGCTTCAATCAAATGCGGCCAAAACATTTTTAAACGCTGCACCGCTTTTGCAGGCAGTTTTTTCAGCGCATGACCATTCCAAAATTCATGAATGAGGTTTTTTGCATTCGCATCCAACGCCTCATTTAACCGCGCTTCTAACTGACTAAAACTTTCTACGAAAGGGTCATGCTCTTTTTCTTTAATTAAATGCTCAAACTGGTAAATGACTTTGGCGCGCTTTTGATTTAAATGTTCAATAAAAGCATCCCAGCTTACAAAGCCTAAGGTGTCAATCATCCTTTGTCTAAGTTCTGGTTCCAATGGCAAAGACTGGGTTTGCTGATCATTTAAGGCTTGAATTGCATGTTCTACACGGCGCAGAAATAAGTAGGCATCTTCCAGCTCACTGACTGCTTGCCCATCCAGCAAACCCACTTCGCCCAAATGATGTAAGCTGACTAAACATTGACGGTCTTGTAATTCTAATTTTGCCCCACCATAAATCAGCTGAAAAACCTGCACAATAAATTCGACTTCTCGAATACCACCCGCCCCCAGCTTAATATCATCTTCGATATTACGGCGTAATACTTCACGCTCAATCATGGCTTTCATTTCGCGCATGGCTTCAAAAGCGGTGTAATCGACATACTTACGGAACACGAAAGGACGAGTCATGTCCAACAACTCATCCCCCTCTTTGCCCCCTGTCACAATCCGCGCCTTAATCCACGCATAGCGCTCCCACTCGCGCCCATGCTGGCTTAAATACTTCTCCAGCGCCGCATGACTAATCGCCAATGCAGAACCATCACCCCAAGGACGTAAGCGCATATCCACACGGAACACAAAACCATCAGCCGTGATATGGTCCAACAAGTAAATGAGCTTCTGACCCCACAAAATACAGAACTGTTGTACATCAATACATTTACGACCATCGGTTTCACCTTGCTCATCAAAGGCAAAAATCAAGTCGATATCACTGGAGAGATTCAGCTCTTGTGCACCGAGCTTCCCCATTGCGACCACAATTAAATCTTGAATTTTATGGTTATAACCCACAGGCTGACCATGTTTAGTCACCAATGGCGCTAAGGCAAACGCTTTTGCCACACAAATGGCTGCATCGGCAAAATCCGATAACTCTCGCGTTAGCGTCATCACATCGATCAGTTGATTGGCATCCTGCCAAATCCAGCGAAACATTAAACGCGCACGTAAAATTCGGATGGTGCGCATCCATGTGCTTTCATCACTGATCTCTTTTAAGCTGTTTTGAACGACATTGAAAATTTGTTCGGTGGTCAATGGCTGAGAAAATTGATCAATTGCATAATCTTGTTCAAGATAAACCTGATGTATAGATAGGACTTGTTCCGCATATTGACTTGCGCGCAATGTCTTTTGCAATTGCTCAGCATTCATGATCGACCCTTTCGCATTGTTTTGGTTATTTATAACAGCAGATCATGAGATTAGGGGAATTATTTTATAAGAAAAATATGATTATTCACTAAATTCTTGCTGGGATGTCTCGAGTGACAATGCTTGATGTGCGCTGTTCGAACGTGGCAGGCTGACGATAAAAGTTGAACCTACACCTTCTTTCGATGTGACTGAAATTTCACCTTTATTCAAATCAACAAAACGCTTACACAACACCAGACCTAGACCAGTCCCTTTCTCCCCAGCTGTCCCCTTAAAACTAACGGTTAGTTTCGGTTCAAACAAAGATTCGATTTGCCCCAAGGTCATACCTAGACCCGTATCTTGAATGTAGATATCGATAAAATCATCACGTTTTTTGGCATCAATCGTCACAACACCTTCGCCATGCATATGGGTAAATTTCAGCGCATTTGAGACCAAGTTTTGGATCACCGAGGTCACCATATTGATATCTGCAAAAATTTTTAAATCATCGGGGACACGGTCAATCAGTTGAATATTTTTATTGATGGCCAACGCATGCAACACATCAAAAACAATTTGAGAGGACTGCTTAAGCTTGTAATGGATGGGGTGATAAACAAAGCGCCCGCCTTCTGCCATCGCCCAATTCAATAAACTCTCTAACAAGCTATAAGTCGATTGTGCTGTATCATGCAGATAATCTGCAATGCTTTGCACACCAGACTCATCCAAACTTTTGCGCTCTTCAGCCAACACTTCTGAGAAACCAATTAAGCCATGAAAAGGCGCTCTTAAGTCATGTGCAATAATTTGGAAAAATTTAGTTTTACTGACATTCATAGCCACCTGTTGTTCATACAACTCTTTGAGCTCCGCATTTTCCATGCGCAAATGCAGCAGATTAAGAAAACCAGAGGCCAGTTCATAGACATTTTCTACAGCATCTTGCGTAAAAGCGTCCAACTGTTCATCAAAGAAAATCACTTGCCCCACGGATTTATCCGATGCCTTTAAATCCAATGCGATGATCCGCTGATGTTTAAACCCTAAAGCACTCACCTGCTGAGAAAGATGATGATAATGGCGATGCAGGGCATCAATCGTGCTATCACCTTCAAAATGAGTAGCAAAATTGGCTTCAGCGGGTAACTGAAAAGCATTGAATGCATGTTTTCCCGCATACCAACTATAAGGTTCATTGCTAAACGTTAAAATTGCGGCATGTGCACCTAAAATTTTTCGCGCAAATTTGAGAAAACTCTTAATTTTATTGTCATTACTGTTCACGCCCAATAACAAAGCTAAGTGACAAGCACTTAACTGTTCTGTATCAGACCCGACATCTAGCAATTGAATACCCATTTCTGCCTCATCTTTTGTGATTTTTTCGGCACAAACCTATTATTTACTTCTATTTATTAGCAAATTTTCAGCATTAAAACAATATAAAAATACAACAATACAAGCGTGGCAGTTAACAAAAAAATCAATTATGTCAGACTTTTATCTTGTGACTGCTTTTGCTTTTTGAAAAATCTTTATTTATCAGAAGGATTAAAACAAAATTTGAGTCCATCATATGAGGAAACAATCAATCAAACCCACACCAAACATTCAATTGCTTTAAGCCATCTGTAATGTTTTACAGTGATTTAATTCAAATCTTAAATTTCAGGCAATAAAAAACCCAAGACTGAATATGCTTGGGCTTTTAATATCTTGGTCCCGAGGGTCGGACTCGAACCGACACGTCATCTCTGACAGCGGATTTTGAGTCCGCCGCGTCTACCAATTTCACCACCTCGGGAAGGTGTTGATGCGTATATTAAACTTTTTGAAAAACTTGTCAACGCAAGTTGGTGGTGATTGGCTATTTTTAAGTCACATTTAATTTTTTAGCTTTATATTTGTGCAATTTCAGCGTTTTTCTGCAAAAACGCATATACTAAGCGCAATTTTGACCTCCCTTATTTTGACGCTGTTTTACCATCATGCAACTTTCTGATTTTAATTTCGACCTCCCCGATGAACTCATTGCCCGTTATCCTTTAGACACGCGCAGTGCTTCTCGACTGTTACACCTCGATGCTCAAGGTCAGCATCATGACTTTCAATTCACCGACATTTTAGATTTGCTCGATGCAGGTGATTTACTGGTCTTAAATGACACCAAAGTGATGAAAGCACGTCTCAAAGGCAAACGTGCCAGCGGTGGAGCTGTCGAGGTTCTGGTAGAACGCATGCAAGATGCATTTATTGCACACTGCCACATCAAAGCAAGCAACACACCCAAAGCCAGCGCTGAGCTCTTTATTGGCCCTGATGCCGTTAAAGTCACGGTGCTAGGTCGTCATGAAAATTTATTTATTGTAGAGTTTTCCCAGCCAATTTTAACGGTGCTGGATTTATACGGACAACTTCCGATCCCTCCTTACTTCAACCGTGAAGCTGAAGCCATTGATACCGAGCGTTATCAAACAGTATTTAATGATCCAACCAAGTTAGCCAGTGTCGCTGCACCTACCGCAAGCTTACACTTCGACCAAAAGCTGTTGGATCAACTCGAAGCCAAAGGTATTCAAAAAACCTTTGTCACTTTACATGTGGGTGCTGGTACCTTTCTGCCTGTACGTACCGATGACATTGCCAATCACATTATGCACAGTGAATGGTGTGATGTTCCAGAGCACGCCGTTGAGCTGATTCGCCAAACCAAAGCTCGTGGCAACAAAGTCATTTCTGTTGGAACAACCGCCACCCGTGCCGTAGAAAGTGCAGCGCAGGCACATGATGGTGAACTCAAAGCATGGACGGGAGATACTCAAATTTTTATCTATCCAGGTTATGAGTTCAAAGTGGTGGATCGTCTTATCACCAACTTCCATCTGCCTGAATCGACCCTCTTGATGTTGGTTTCAGCGTTGTCAAATCGTGATAATATTTTGGCAGCTTATCAACATGCGGTAGCCAACCAGTATCGTTTCTTTAGTTATGGCGATGCCATGTTAGTCGACCAACTTCAACCCAAATAAGAACCTCACATGCCTATCGATACGATTAAACATTCCATTCATATTCGACGTAAAAAGAATAAAGTTGTGTTTGATAATATCGACAGGCTTTGGGACATCGGTCAAGGGGCAGATTCTGCACAAGATATTCTTGATCGACTGCATCCTTGGAATGCCCCGATTACCCTGAAATTTGAAAATGTGCTGCCTATTCTACTTGGAATAGTCGGCATTTTTTTTATTGTGCCAGTGTTCTTTGCGGGAGAGCACATTTGGACCTTATTCAGCTTTTTATTCGGCTTAGGCTGTCTACTTTGGGCCTATTTAAGTTATGAGCAAGATGATCCTCTTGAAGAGGTCACCGACTATCTCGAAAAACAAATTATTCATAAAAAATACCAGCTCAACGAGTTTAGCCCTCCGCAGCATATGGGCGTGGCCCTACAACCTGCATTTTTTATTGCCCATTTAAAGCAGCTGTTTCCAATTTTTAATCAAGGCACCATCAGCAACGATATTCCTTACTACGCCAGTACCACTTGGCAGGATGAAGCAGGACAACAACATCAGGTTTTGTTGTTTCAATATCATTTTGTTGATGAAATTCGCCTACGTGATAAAGATGGCAATGAGCTAAAAGTGAAAGAAGTGCATAAAGACTTATGGGGATGTTTTGTCTTTGAGGTACCCACGCAAGGACTCGCGATTACCGCATACAATAAAAAATTTTATTATCCTTATAGTTTTCCATGGCATAGCAGTGATATTCAGATTAACCAGAAACTCAAATTTTTTGGTACTGACCAGATGCTGATGGCCAAACTTCTCTCCCCTGCATTTGTGCTGCGTACTGCCGATTTTTTCCGTTCTCGTGAAGGAGATTTACTTTTTCATCCTGAAAAAAATATCTTGTGCTATATCAGCCCACAAAACCTGTTTGAAATATCCAGCAAAGCAAAAAAAATCAATGACATTTCGACATTGCGTGGACACTTACGCACTTTTAAATTACCTTATCTAGAGCGCTTAGAATCTGATCTAACGCAATTTTTAAAATAATGACATTTTGCCGTTTGAGGACTGTATGGGGCTATTGATTTTCTTATTGATTATTATTGCAATCGTGTTTGGCGTGATCGTCATTCGCAATAATATTGTGCGACACCACAATGCAACCATTCGCGCATGGTCGGATGTAGCAACCTATGAGCGTCAGAAAATAAAAATTCTAGATGGCTTAGAACCTTTGGTCGAACAATACTCTAGCTTTGAAAAAGGTACCTTGGAAAAAGTCACGGAACTGCGTCAAAACATTCTAAACCTGAACTTAAACAATACAGATGTCAATCAGTTGCAGCGTATCGAAGCATTAAACCAAGAGCTAATGCGCAGCCTCAATGTTGTAGTCGAAAACTACCCTGAGCTCAAGGCCAATGAGATTTATCTAAAGATGATGAATGAAATTGAAGAGCAAAATGAAAATGTCGGTGCTGCGATCAGCATCTTTAACCGCAATGTCGAGTTATTTAACAACCACATTCAAGTTTTTCCAAACAACATTGTCAACACCATGACCGTGGGTAAAAAAGCGGTACGTCCTTTCCGCGACGCGACTGCACTACAAAATTTTGATTACCGTCCAAATTTCAATTAAAGCCGTAATAAGCCAAAGGTATATTTAAAGGCACTCCGATGAGTGCCTTTTTCATCTCCTGTGTTATTTTTTCCAGCAAAGCCTCCCATCACATCTAACACCACTCCACAGCATCAACACAACTTTAAACAACCGTAACCAGCTACGATTCAACTTAAAAAGCTTTGCTTTAAAAGTGTTACAACACTGGTGTTTATTTGCATAATCAAGGAAAATAGCCTCCTTTTAGCGGCGAACTGTTTTTTCGCTCTTGCGCTGCAAGCAGAGCAGTGCTTTGCTCTTGTTCAGGATATTCTATGAAGTTTGAAAAATTAGGTCAGTCGGGTCGCGCCCGTCGTGGTCGTTTAACTTTAGAGCACGGTGTGGTTGAAACCCCTGTGTTCATGCCTGTCGGTACTTATGGTACGGTGAAAGGCATGCTCCCGCGTGATATTGAAGACATCAAAGCGCAAATTATTTTAGGTAACACCTTCCATCTTTACCTACGCCCTGGCCTTGAAGTAATTAAAGAGCACGGCGGCCTGCATAAATTCATGAAGTGGGATAAACCCATTCTGACCGATTCAGGCGGCTTCCAAGTCTTCAGTTTGGGCGCGATGCGTAAAATTAAAGAAGATGGCGTAACGTTCCGCTCTCCAATTGACGGTTCTAAAGTATTTTTGTCTCCTGAAATCTCAATGGACATCCAACATACATTGAACTCAGATATCGTGATGATTTTTGACGAATGTACGCCTTATCCTGCAACGCATGAAGAAGCGCAAAAGTCGCTACAATTGTCATTGCGTTGGGCAAAGCGTTGTAAGACTCAGCATCATGATGTGCTTGAAAATAAAAATGCGCTATTCGGCATTATTCAAGGCGGTATGTATGAAGACTTACGTGATGAGTCTTTAAAAGGCTTGCTTGAAGTGGGTTTTGACGGTTATGCCATTGGTGGGCTGTCCGTCGGTGAACCGAAAGAAGAAATGATTAAAGTGCTGGATTATCTTCCAGAAAAAATGCCAGCAGACAAACCGCGCTACCTGATGGGCGTGGGTAAACCTGAAGACATCGTGGAAGGCATCCGCCGTGGCGTCGATATGTTTGACTGTGTCATGCCTACACGTAATGCCCGAAATGGACATTATTTTGTAACCGACGGTTTAGTACGTATCCGTAACAGTAAATACCGTCATGATCAAAGTCCGCTGGATCCACACTGCGACTGTTATACCTGTACCAACTTTACTCGCGCGTACTTATTCCATTTGGAAAAATGTGGTGAGATGCTGGGTTCAATGCTCGGTACTATTCACAACTTACGTTACTACCAACGTTTCACTCAAGACATTCGTGATGCATTGGATAACGATCGCTTTGATGCCTTTGTTGAAGATTTTTATGCACGTCGTGGTTTAGAAGTTCCACCTTGCCCCCAAGATTAATTGTTGTGAGCATTTGCGCTTGGTAAAAAGACAAGGTAAATTGCAGAACAAGTCTATTTATGATCAATTCGTTGGTCACCGTTTTTTTAGTTTAGGAATTTGAAATGAGCCTTTTTATTTCTACAGCTCACGCAGCGGGTGAAGCTGCACAACAACCAAGTATGGTCGCAAACTTATTGATGATTGCTGTTTTTATTGCAATCTTCTACTTCTTAATTTGGCGCCCTCAAGCAAAACGTGCCAAAGAGCACCGCTCTTTGGTTGAAAGTCTTGGAGTAGGCAGCGAAGTGGTATTTGCTGGTGGCTTAATGGGTAAAATCACTAAACTCGAAGGTGACTTTGCAGTGGTTGAACTGAGCCGCGGTGTAGACGTAAAAATTCAACGCGCAAGTGTGATTTCAGTTCTTCCTGAAGGCACATTAAATAACCTTTAATCAAAAAAATTAGTCGTGCATCCGCACGACTTTTTTCATTTTAAGAAGAAAACAAATGCGTTACCCAGCATGGAAATATCTACTGATTCTCGTGGTTTTGACGATCAGTACATTATATGCCCTGCCTAGTTTGTATCCGGATGAGCCTGCGGTTCAAATTTCTGGTGCCAAAGCTGGTACCCAAATTGACCAAAGCATCGTACAAAAAGCAGAGCAGATTTTAAAATCTGAAAGTATCTCAAGCCATGACAACAGTTTTAGCAATAATGCTGCACTGTTACGTCTTGACTCTAGCGAAGCACAATTAAAAGCCAAAGAAGCGTTACGTCGTGGCCTTGGTGATGACTATGTTGTCGCGTTGAACTTGGCGCCAACCACGCCAGAGTGGCTACAAAAAATTGGTGCAAAACCAATGAAGCTCGGTCTGGACTTACGTGGTGGTGTTCACTTCTTATTAGAAGTGGATATGGATAAAGCGATTGCTCAGCGCATGGAAACCTCTGCGACGGATTTACGTCGTCAGTTCCGTGACAACAAAATTAAATTTAACAGCCTTGCATTAAACAACAACACCATTACCGTTCAGTTCGCCAACAATGATGATCGTACTGCGGCTCAAGACTACTTACGTAGCAATGGTAATGAGTTTAATCAGCAAGCGGTCGCAACTGCGACAGGTTCAACCTTACGCTTAACCTATACCGATGTTCGCCGCCAAGAAATTCAGTCTTATGCAGTGAACCAAAACTTAACCACTTTACGTAACCGTATTAATGAGTTAGGTGTGGCAGAAGCCTTGGTACAAACACAGGGTAGTAACCGTATCGTGGTTGAGCTTCCAGGTGTTCAGGACACTGCTGAAGCAAAACGTGTCTTGGGTCGTACAGCAAACCTAGAGTTCCGTTTGGTCTCTGACCAAAATGACCAAGTGATTGACCCTTATACGGGCAAGAGCAATGGTCAACCGCTTCCACCAGGAACCGAGCTTTTTGCATATCAGTCTTTAGACAGCGGACGTGAATTACTTTTAAACCGTAACCGTATTTTAACGGGTGAACGTGTTCAAAACGCATCAAGTGGCTTTAGCCAAGACACAGGCGGTGCTGAGGTAAACATTACCTTAGACACAGCAGGTGGTAAACTGATGGCGGATGCAACCCGTAATGCAGTGGGTAAGCGTATGGCTGTGTTGTTCATTGAAAATAAACAACGTATTAGCTATATCACCGATCCTGCGACTGGTGCGCAAACCGAAGTCCGTACACCTTATGCAGAGTCTGTCGTGATTAACGCTGCAACTATTCAAGCAGTCCTCGGCTCTCAATTCCGTATTACGGGTCTAGATTCACCTCAAGAAGCGTCTGAACTCGCACTAATGCTACGTGCGGGTGCACTTGCTGCGCCAATGTACTTTGTTGAAGAACGTGTAGTGGGTCCAAGCCTCGGTCAAGAAAACATTGATAAAGGTGTGCTATCAACTCAAATCGGCTTCTTACTAGTCGCGATCTGGATGGTGGTGTTCTTCCGTCTCTTTGGCTTAATTGCTAATTTTGCCTTGGTCTTCAACTTAGCCATGATTCTAACCGTCATGTCTTGGATTGGTGCTTCCCTCACCCTGCCGGGTATTGCGGGTATCGTGATTACCATTGGTATGGCGGTCGATGCCAACGTCTTGATCTGTGAGCGAATACGTGAAGAAATGAAGTGGGGAGCATCACCCAAACAAGCCATTGTGGCGGGTTATGACCGTGCTTATAACACCATTTTCGACTCAAACTTAACCACATTCTTGGTTGCGTTTATCCTATTTGCTATCGGTACAGGCCCAATTAAAGGCTTCGCTGTGACCTTAATGATCGGTATTATCTGCTCTATGTTTACTGCTATTACAGTAACACGTGCGATTGTACAGCTCATTTATGGCAAAAAACGTAACTTGAAAAAGTTGAGCATATAAGGAGATCGATGATGACTGATGTGACTCAACAAGATTCAAAAAAATACGGCCGTCCAGATGATGAACGTGTGATTGATTTTATGAAGATTGCGCTGCCTGCAGCCATTCTTTCTATTGTCTTAACCATCGGCAGCCTATTCTTTATTTTCACCAAGGGTCTTAACTTAGGTTTGGACTTTACTGGTGGTATTTCTGCCGAACTAAACTATAGCAAACCCGTGAAGTCAGCCGATGTCTCTGCTGCACTAACCAAAGCTGGCTTTCATGACCCTGTGGTACAAACCATTGGTTCAGATCGTGATTTGATTGTGCGTATGCCTGTACAAGAGGACACAGCCGCAGAAGACTTAACCAAAACCATTACCCAAGCTGTACAGCTACCGGGTAACTCAGCTTCGGTCAACAAGGTTGATGTAGTGGGTGGGCAAGTCGGTAATGAACTCTACATTCGCTCAGCGGGTGCTGTGGCTTTAGCGTTACTGCTGATGTTGGTCTACGTAACGATTCGCTTTGAATTCAAACTGGCGATGGGTGCAGTACTGTCTTTGTTCCATGACGTGGTGGTCACCATCGGTATTTTTGCCATGATGCAGTGGCCATTTGACTTAACTGTATTGGCTGCAATTCTGGCTCTGATTGGTTTCTCATTGAATGACAACATTGTCGTTTCGGATCGTATTCGTGAAAACTTCCGTAAGATTCGTGGCGCTTCGCCTTTAGAGATCGTTAACATCGCTTTAACTGAGACCCTACGTCGTACCATTCACACCTCAATGACTTTATTGTTGGTAGTGATCTCAATGATGCTTCTTGGTGGTGATGGCCTTAAATGGTTCTCCGTTGCAATGTTTGTGGGCGTCTTTGTGGGGACTTACTCTTCAATCTACATCGGTACAGCTTTTGCTTTATGGCGTGGCTTAAACCGTCAAGACTTCATTGTTCAAGTGAAGCCTGAGTTTGAAGAAGAAAATGAAATTCCATAAATGCACACCATAGTGTGAAAAAGAAAGCCTCTCAATCGAGAGGCTTTTTTATGTCGGTGAGAAGGTGTTGTACCAGCTCAATCTGAGGCAACGCATAGCCACGGCAGGACTGTTCTGCCCGCCAAGCCACGGTCAACATCACATCTCCCAACTCAAAATTTTGATAGGCAAAACTCCCAATCAGCGGATGACTACACATGCCGCCATTATGCGTTGGATGTGCTTGGGTATTCAGTTCATTTAAGTTTAAACGAATGCCTAAACCCGAGGCTTTAAGCACCGCTTCTTTGGTGGTCCAGACCTTAAACCAGTATGCTTTGTCCTGATCATACTGTTGCCACACGCGAAGTTCCTCTACGTGAAAAGCATGTTTAGCCAAAGCCTCAAAGCGTACTTTTCGGCTTAATTCTTCCACGTCCACGCCTAGATCTTGCATCCGCTCACTGGTAGCTAAAGCATAGTAATTTTGGCTGTGACTATGATTAAAATGAAAGGAAGGCTGATCAAGCAAATAAGGTTTACCTGTCTCACTCAACGCAATGGAGTGATCATCCACAATCATCTGCCGTTGTTCGGATAAGCATTGATTGCGATATTGATAAATGGCTTGTTTTCGCTGTGCAATTTGCTCAACACGTGACAGGTTGTGATCCACCAGCACAATGTCCTCAATCTTTTTCAGCTCAACACGTATTGTCCTTGCCACTTTGCCTTCCTATCATAGTTTCATGCATCATAAAATAAAAAAGCCCAAAGATCACTTTGGGCTTTTCAGCATCAAAACCTTAATGCCTGATTAGCGTTTGAATTTCTTCTCAGCTTTCTTAAATTTCTGAACATAACGACGCTTACGCGCTGCTGTACGTTCATCCACCTGTGATTTACGTCCTTCAAATGGGTTTTCAGAGGTTTTAAACTCAATACGTACTGGCGTACCTTCAAGTTTGTACACTTTACGGAATACGTTTTCTAAATAACGACGATAATCCGCAGGCGTTTTATCAACTTTGTTACCATGCACCACAATCGTAGGTGGATTTTGTCCACCCATATGGGCATAACGCATTTTAATACGGCGACCACCGACCATTGGCGGTTGGTGCGCATCCGTAGCATCACTTAAAATTTGTGTGATTTTTGCAGGTGAAACTTTCAAATGTGACGAATCATAAGCACGGTGAATCGATGGATATAGATCCCCCACACCCGTACCATGCAATGCAGAAATCAAATGCACTTTCGCCCAAGGAATAAAGTCAAAGCGACGATCGACATCCAATTTACATTGTTTGCGATCATACTCAGACATATTGTCCCATTTGTTAATCGCAATCACCATCGCACGGCCCGCTTCAAGCGCGTAACCAATCAAATGTAGATCTTGCTCAACCACACCTTCACGTGCATCAAGTACAACCACGATAACATGGGCATCTTTAATCGCCTGTAACGTTTTCACAATTGAGAACTTCTCAATCATTTCATCGACTTTACCTTTACGGCGCACACCTGCAGTATCGATTAAGGTGTACTGACGACCATCACGTTCATACGGGATATAAATCGAGTCGCGGGTTGTCCCCGGTTGGTCAAATGCAACCACACGCTCTTCACCCAATAAACGGTTCACTAGCGTCGATTTACCGACGTTTGGACGACCAATAATCGCTAAACGTAAGCCTGTGTTCTTGTCGTGCTCATCTGCATCTTCATCTTCAGGCACACTTGAAAGCACATCTTCAAGCATTTGCTGCACACCGCGACCATGGCTCGCAGCCACTTGCATGGGTTCGCCCATACCCAACTTGTAAAATTCAACAAGTGCAGCTTCGGCATGTACACCATCAACTTTGTTCGCCACAAGGTAAACTTTCTTACCGAGTGTACGTAGCTCACGCGCAATTTGCTCATCCGATGCGAGTAGGCCTGCGCGTGCATCGACGACGAAGACAATAATATCGGCTTCATTGATGGCAGTTTTAGACTGTTCTGCCATGTAAGAGTCGATACCGCCTTCATTTTCGCCAATACCACCAGTATCAACCACAATGAAAGACTTATTTTGAAATACAGCATCACCATATTTACGGTCACGAGTCAGACCGGCAAAGTCAGCAACAAGCGCGTCTCGGCTTTTGGTGATCTGGTTAAATAGCGTTGATTTTCCGACGTTCGGACGACCAATGAGCGCAATTACGGGTTTCATAGATTAACCTTTATTCAAGATCAGCCAGTGAGACTGGTCTGAACATCAGAAACTGGAAGAAAATTAGGTGAAAAACCTGAATAAAAACTCGGGGTTTTGACTAAGCAAACACCCCGAGGAATTTAAAAAATACGAATTTCGACTAGTTTAACATAAGTCGAACAGAATTAACGATTCTGCCAAATGCTTAATGCACCCTTTCGTGTCGCAACATAGAGCTGATCATTAATCACACGTAACGTACGCACTTCGCCAGACGTCTTCGCACGACCGATCAGTTCACCTGTCGCAGGGTTCAGCATGTGCAATACGCCATCCAAATCACCAACAATCAGATCTTGGCCCAACATCACTGGATTACTCAATTGGCGGTTCAGCAAGCTGTCATTTTCCCAAAGCTTTTGACCCGTGCTAATTTCATAAGCCACCAACTTGCCATCAGTTTGCGCCACAAATACACCATTACCCACCACTTCAGGGCGCTGCGTACTGCTTGAGTCTTCACTCCACACCACCTGCTGTGAAGCCAAATCTGTCATGGTCACTTGACCTTGATAGCTAGTCGTAATCAAGTACTGACCTGCCACTACAGGATCACCATCAACATCATTCAAACGTTGAATATCCGAACGACCATCCGACACAGCTACACGGCGCTGCATACGTGGCACGCCTGTAAGCACATCTAAAGCATAAACATAGGCATTAGCTGAAGAAATCAGCACTGTACGCGCATCAACAGGAACAGGCGCTGCATTACCACGTAAGCTAAGTTGTACATTTGGTAAGTTATAAGTCCACACTTGCTGACCTGTTGCCAAATCATGCGCAAAAACAGTGCCATCATTACTGACAGAAATGACACGACCAGCTTGAATCAACGATGGCGCAAGAAGTGCACCTGTTAATTGTGCTGTCCATTTTTGCTCGCCAGTTGCCTGATCTAAAGCAAACAATTGACCTTTGGCGTTACCTACAATGACATGACCATCGGCAGCTTCAACGCCTGAACTCAAACCGGCTTTAGATACTTCTTTCTGCCATAGTTTTTGTTTACCTTGATATGCCGTCACTAGACCTTTAGGGTCAAGTGCAAAAACTACACCGTTGTCTGCATCTAAGCGTAAACGTAAAGGATCAGCAGTCGAAGTTGAAGACACACTTTGAGAAAATACAGGAGTCAGGGTTTTCGCCTGCGTCAGTTTTGGAAGTGGATTCGGCTTAACTTCTTCTACTTTTCCGCTACTTGCACAACCCGCAAGTGCTAAAGTTAATACGGTTAATGCGCACGAAATTTTGTATTTTCTATTCATTCAGTTTCTTCCGCTGCTGTTTCTATAAGTGGACGTTCGATTTCAGGATCATCAACTAAAATACCAACACTTTCGAGTTTAATTTGTAAAATTTGGCGTTCTTGTTTACGTTCAACCAACTGATCCCATGCACTTTGGTAGGCTTTTTTCGCATTTTCGATGTCATTTTTAGCCACATAGACATCGCCCAAAGCTTCATCGGCTGTCGCTTTAAAAGCAGGATCTTTTACCAATGCGAGGTTTTTAATCGCATCATCAAACTTCTTTTGCGCCAATTGTGCATACGCTAAACGCAATTTCACAATTTGCACTAAGCCGTCGTCATCCACTTTCGAGTTTTCAACTTTCTTCAACGCTTTTTCAGCACTGGCATAATCCGCTTTGTCATAGGCCAATTTTGCCATTAACAATTGCGTTTGAATGGCTTGCGCCGAATCTGGTGCTTCTTTCACAATTTTGTCCGCAGTTGCAGACAAGGCTGTAAATGCATCGCCTTGCGTTGCACGTGCTTCATCCATCAATTGCTGAACTTTAGCCGTGTTCATTTGGTTCTCGGCCAAAGTTTTCTTCTGCCAGTATTGCCATCCAAAAAAGGCAATCAGCGCAATTAAAATCCCACTAATAATGGCTGAACCATATTTCTTAGTGAAAGACTTTAAACTATCAAGTTGTTCTTCATCACTTAATGCGCTCATGTGACTACCCTTTCCTTATATTTTGGCTTATTTTGAAGAAAATTTTTCAATCATAAATGGCACGATGTCATCCACCGCAACCAAAGTTTGTTCAGCTGTCGCCAACTCTTTTACGGCAAACTGAGCAGCTTCCACCTCGCGCTCACCCAAAATGAGGGCAAACAATGCGCCAGACTGATCCGCTTTTTTCATTTGCGACTTCATTGAACCATGTGATCCAACTTTCAAACGAAGCGCACTTGATGCAGCATCTAACTGGTTACGAATTTGTTCTGCAAGGACCAAAGCTTTGCCTTGAGAAGCGGGATCTGCCAATAAAAACATTTCGCAGTCACGTACAGGTGTAGCGTCTTCGACTTGCTCAAGCAACAACAATAAACGCTCCATGCCCATCGCAAAACCAACTGCAGGTACAGACTGATCTGCCTTGCCTTTAAGCTGACCCACTAAGCCATCGTAACGACCGCCCGCACAGACTGTGCCTTGTGAACCTAAATGCGTGGTGGTCCACTCAAATACAGTTTTATTGTAATAATCTAAGCCACGCACCAGTTTTTGGTTAATCACGAAGCTCACACCTGCATCGGTTAAATACTGCTGCAAAGTGGCAAAATGCTGTAGTGTCTCCTCTCCCATAAAGTCATGCAACTTCGGCGCATTTTCTAAAATGGCTTGGGTTTTTGCATCTTTAGAGTCAAGAATACGTAGTGGGTTGGTGGTTAAACGACGCTGTGAATCTTCATCTAAATCATTTTTATGTGATTCTAAGAACTCCACCAATGCCGCACGGTAAGCTGCACGCTCATCAGACTCACCGAGAGTATTCAACTCAAGTTGAACTTTATCTGCCACACCCATGCGTTTCCATAGACGTGCTGTCATCAAAATCAGCTCAGCATCCATATCTGGGGTTGCGACACCAAAGGTTTCCACGCCGAACTGGTGGAACTGACGGTAACGACCCTTTTGCGGCTTTTCATAACGGAACATCGGCCCGATATACCAGACACGAGGCGTCGCACCTCGAAGCAAGTTATGCTCCAGCATGGCGCGTACACAGCCTGCTGTTCCTTCAGGACGCAAAGTCAAAGACTCAGGCGGATTACCTTTGTCCAAGAAGGTGTACATTTCTTTTTCAACGATATCCGTTGCATCACCAATTGAGCGTTTGAACAAATTGGTTTGTTCAACAATAGGCAAACGAATTTGCTGGTAGCCATACGCATCCATCAATGATGCGAGATGCTGTTCAAGACGTCTCCACGCTGGTGTTTGCGTAGGAAGAATGTCATTAAAACCTTTGATTGCGACAATTGAACTCATGATGAACTACGGATGATCTCTTTAGATTTAGCTTCTTCAAGCTCTGAAACACGCTGACGAACCATCGTTTCGATTTCGTCAACCAACTGATTTGTGTCAATTAAATGGCTCTTTTCACCATTACGATACACCAGTGAACGTGGACTTGCACCAACTACACCAATATCGGCTTCTTTGGCTTCACCCGGACCATTCACTTTACACCCAATCACCGACACATCCATTGGGGTACGAATATCTTCTAAACGCTCTTCTAAGGCTTGCATCACTGAAATCACGTTGAACTCTTGACGTGAACAACTTGGACAAGCAATGAAGTTAATGCCATTTGAGCGAAGACTGAGTGACTTTAAAATATCAAAACCAATCTTAATCTCTTCTTCAGGTTCCGCTGCCAAGGAAATACGCATGGTGTCACCAATGCCATCCAATAACAAACCGCCCAATGCAATCGCAGACTTCACTGAACCTGTACGGTAAATCCCAGCTTCCGTTACACCCAGGTGTAACGGATTATCAATTTGCTGTGAAAGTAGGCGATAAGCGTCCATGGTTAAAAACACATTGGATGCTTTCACTGAGACTTTGAATTCGTGGAAATCTAAACGGTCTAGAATATCAATATGACGCATCGCCGATTCAAGCAAAGCCTGACCAGTTGGCTCACCATATTTCTTTTGAATATCTTTTTCCAGTGAACCTGCATTCACCCCAATACGCATAGAAATATCGTTATGGCGCGCTGCAGCTACCACTTCACGGATTTTAGCTTCAGAGCCAATATTCCCGGGATTAATCCTTAAACAGTCCGCACCCAAGTCTGCAACACGCAGTGCAATCTTGTAATCAAAATGAATATCTGCAACCAACGGCACTGATGAACGCTTGCGAATTTCACCAAAAGCCTCTGCCGCTTCCATCGTCGGTACAGAAACACGCATGATGTCCGCACCCACATCTGCACAACGCTGAATTTGCGCCAGCGTTGCTTCCACATCACAAGTTTCAGTATTGGTCATACTTTGAATGCTGATAGGTGCATCACCACCGACATAGACCGAACCTACACGAATCTTGCGAGTAGGCTTGCGTTTAATTGGATTTACAATCATTGCTTTTCCTTGATCCCATTAACGTGACAAGCGGAAATCTGCTTTTCCACCGACGGTATATGGTGACAATGAAATACTTTCATTATTTAAGCTGAGTGACACAGCAGCGGCATCATCGATACGAATTTGAAAAGGTGTCTCGCCAGCAAGCTCAAGTGTAGAGGCTTGACGCCCTGTTGCCAGTACTTTCCCAGTTGAATCGACAATATGTACAGACGTAGGACGATTGAACTCAAGTTTCAACTGATCCCCTGTAGTTGCAGCAGCCCCATTCATATTGATGATTTGTACATCAGATTCAGTCTGCGGAGTCGTAGCCTCATCTGTACTGCCTGACCAATTCTGAATCATGCCGAACAACGCTGCCAAAATCGCAATTACAATAATCGCAATCAGTCCACGTTTCAACCATTTACGGTTACGGTCACGGTTAGAGCCAGGTAATTTACCCATGATTTTAATCGGTGAATTATTCAATGCATGATTTGGCAATAGCCCCGTATCATTGGCATAGATATCATCAAAACGCTGAATAATCGTAGTAGCATCCACTTTTAGGAACTTCGCATAAGTACGATAGTAACCCTTAATAAAAGTTGCTTCTGGAAGCGCCGTATATTCATCCTGCTCAAGCGCAGTTAAAGTCTTGAGTGGAATATTCAACTCTTTGGCAACGTCGCTTAATTCACGTTTTTGCGTAATACGAATTTGACGAAGATAATCACCCGGACGTTGGATATTTCCTAAAGCATTGCTAGAACCATTCGATTGTGGTGAATTAGGATTTACTTCCATACGGCCTCAGTAGTGTACTGTAATTGCAAATAACGTTTGTATTCTTGACTGTCTGGATACAATGCACGTAACTGGTTGACCAGTACTTGCGAACCCATCGTGTCATGATTTGCTCGCGCAATTCGGATCCCAATCCAAAGCGCACGTGCATCTAAGTTTTTCTCGCCAACCGCTCGCACAAACTGTTCATAGTACTGCGTAGCTTCAGCATTTTGCTGACGTAAATATGAAATTTCCGCCATTTCGATCATGGCAAGATAGGCACCTGAGTTTACCTGTAGGGCTTGTTTAAAAGCAGCTTCTGCTTCCGCCACTCGACCTACTTGTAGATACGCACGACCTAAATTTTCCAATGCTCGATAACGTTGATCATACCCTAAAGTTGAACCTGCAACTTGAAGTTGATCAATCGCGTCATTATAACGCCCAATTTGATATAAATACGTACCGTAGTTGTTACGAGCCTGTGCATTTTTTGGCTCAGCCGCAATTGCATGCTTAAAATAACGCTCTGCCTTTTCCACATTTTGCGGACTGCCTTCGCGCTGTAACAACACCCCCATCATCATATTTGCAGATGCATCACGAGAGTCGATATCTAATGCCTGATCCAATGTACGTTTCGCAGCATCGTAATCATTCGACTTAATATATTCAGCCGCCAATTGCGTTCTAACTTGTACTGCTTTACTTGGGTCACCTTTCGTATTCACGGTTTGGCAACCCACCAAGTACCACACTGACACACCCAGTGTCAGCGCAAGGTAAAGTTTAGAAACGGGTTTTTTCAATTGGCATCCCCTTATATTATCCTTGTGAACGTAGAATCTCGTTTTTCTCTGCTACTTTCTTTTTCCACTGCTCAGCACGACGTGTTCGATCAGCCACT
This sequence comes from Acinetobacter sp. Gutcm_16, assembly GCF_028649355.1. NCBI lineage: Bacteria > Pseudomonadati > Pseudomonadota > Gammaproteobacteria > Moraxellales > Moraxellaceae > Acinetobacter > Acinetobacter sp. Gutcm_16. Next base: position 89,923 of record NZ_JAQSUV010000037.1, read on the forward strand.
TGACCAACCAATTGTCCGCAGGCAGCATCAATATCATCACCACGCGTTTGACGAATCGTACACACAAATCCGGCGTCAGACAAAGTTTTTTGGAAAGAAATAATGCGGTTGCGACTTGAACGACCATAAGGCGCATGTGGAAATGGATTAAACGGAATTAAATTAATTTTACTTGGTAAGTTCTTCAACAGTTTAATCATCTGCTGTGCATGCTCAGGATGATCATTCACCCCATCCAACATCACATATTCAATCGTGACATGCTTACGCGCACTTTCATTACCGTCTTTAGCAATATAACGCTGACATGCTGCAATAAGTTGTGCCAATGGATATTTTTTATTGATTGGAACCAATTCATTTCGCAGTTCGTCATTTGGCGCGTGTAGGGAGATTGCCAGTGCAACATCAATATCTTGTGCCAATTGATCAATTTTCGGCACCACACCTGAAGTTGACAAGGTCACACGGCGCTTAGACATACCATAAGCAAAGTCATCAAGCATAATACGCATTGAGCTCAATACAGCATCATAGTTCAGTAATGGCTCGCCCATCCCCATCATTACGACGTTGGTCACCGAGCGCTCACGCTCAGCCACAGGCACATCTTCCATATAAGAATAGTTTGCAACCCATAGCTGACCAATAATTTCATCTGGGTTTAAGTCGCGCTGAAAGCCTTGTTTACCGGTTGAACAGAATGAACAATCCAGTGCACAGCCTACTTGAGATGAAATACATAAAGTACGGCGCAAACCACTGCGATGTTCAGCAGGAATCAATACGGTTTCAACCAAAGAACCTTCGCCCTCACCAACACGAAACACCCACTTACGCGTACCATCTTTAGAATAATTTTTATGCACCACTTCTGGCGCTTTAATTTCACAAAGTTTTTCAAGTTTTTCACGTAACTTGCCTGAGATATTGGTCATCTCTGCAAAATCAGTCACAAAAAACTGGTGAATCCATTTCATCACCTGTCCTGCGCGAAACTTTTTTTCTCCCATATCTTCGAAGAATTTTTCAAGCTGCGGACGTGACATGCCAAGTAAGTTCACTTTCGCAACAGAATTTTGCTGTGCAGGAGCGGATGGAGATTGTTGCTGTTCAGCCGAAACTGTAGAGACAGCGACCACTTCAGTACTCATGTGTATTACCTAAACCATGTCTAACGATGAAAGGAGAAGCTCAATAAACGAGCAGAAATTTATTCAGGGAATAAAAAAACCAGATAAGTATAATAACACTTATCTGGTTTAAATACTTCGAATTAACGAGTACGTGGAGCAATCTCAGTTTGAGCGAAGAAGTAGTTAACTTCACGATCAGCAGATGCTACAGAGTCAGAACCATGAGCAGCATTTTCGTCGATGCTTACAGCGAAGTCAGCGCGGATAGTACCTGGAGCAGCTTCTTTAGGGTTAGTTGCGCCAAGGATTTCGCGGTGAGCAAGAACTGCGTTTTCACCTTCAAGAACTGAAACAACAACTGGACCAGAAGTCATGAACGCAACTAGATCAGCAAAGAAACCACGTTCTTTGTGCTCTGCGTAGAAACCTTCAGCTTCAGTTTGAGTCAAGTGTTTCATTTTAGTTGCAACGATTTGAAGACCAGCTTTTTCAAAACGAGCAAAGATGTCACCGATGTGGTTTTTAGCAACTGCGTCTGGTTTTACGATAGATAAAGTACGTTCAATAGCCATGATTGGCTCCTTAAGTCAATGTAGACATGAAAATTTTGGCGCATTATACCGACATAATGCACAATTTTCTGCTTTTACTCTGTAAAAAGTTGCTTTTTTCGATGCAAGGATTATCGTGCTTCGTCAATCCATGCCATTTGAATTGCTTCAAGCAAACCTTCAGTCGACTTGGTCGGATCATCACTAAAGTCTGGTAAGGCACACACCCAAGCATGTAAGTCTGTAAAGCGAATCCACTGCGGATCGACATCTGGATGAGCTTCATACAACTCAATAGCAATATCAATAGTGTCTGACCAACGTAAGCCCATGGTGGAGTCTCATAACAATGTAGAAGATGCTGTACTGTAGCAAACTCTGAAATTTAAGCGCTAGTTTGTTTGGGATAAAATTGGGCTTTTTTACAACACGATATTTAAAAATGGTGCACTACAAATTAAAGTAACAGCTACCACCGCACCTATAGCCGCTCCCACCAACACATCACTTGGATAATGTAGCCCTAAAATCATGCGTGACGCGGCAACCAAAATAGTAAAAGGCAACATGAGCACCAATAAAATTGGCTGTACAAAGCCCAATAACGTACTGACCATCACCGCATGTAAAGTATGACCAGAAGGAAAACTAAAATGGTCAAGCGGTCGCTCACCCATTCGAATTACCTGATGCACTTGATAAGGTCTTGGGCGAATAGTTTTGATTTTTAAGACTTTATAAATTAAAGTCCCGCACAATGAACCAAGAACCAAATACACGATTTGTAAACTGTAGACCAATCCTTGCAACAACCAAGTTAAAGCCAACATCGTGTACCAAAAGATGCCATCTCCCAATCGACTGATCCGCTTAAAAAAATTGGCTACGGTATGCGAATGGGAAAAATGATTGAGATAAACACAGCCTTTTAAATCTAAATCTAATATTCTTATTTTTGCAGTTTTAAGATTCATACCACTTCTCCTTAACAACAATGTTGAAAGTTCAGCTGGAAAATCATTGTTATATGACGATTTAATTCATCAAAATCGCTTCTCGTTAAGCTCATATTAAAGGGTGTTTTTGACAGTTTGATGATTTAAGTTAAAACTCATCAAAATTACCCAACTCATCTTTATCACTGACACTTTTAAAACAGCTATTGGCTAAGGTGCTGCCTTAATATTGGCCACATGATATAAGGCTTGCTCAAACTGTTTCACAGGATACTGCCAGCCTACACTTTCAATATCTTGACGTGCTTGAGTTCCCATACATCTAAGCACCTTTTGCTCTGGCAGTTGAATAATAGTCTGCATAAAATGTGCCACTTGTCCAAAAGGACTTAACCACCCTGTTATACCTTGCTTGATATAACGCTGCGGACTGGCATAGTTATAGGCCACCACGGGCAAGCCACTGGACATGGCTTCGAGTACCACATTACCAAAAGTCTCTATTTGACTAGCAAAAACAAAAGCATCTGCACTGGCGTAGACTTGAGCGAGTGACTGCCCTGTTAAGCTTCCCGTAAAAATAACATCTGAGCCATTTGCCATCTCAGTTAAGCGCTTGCGATCTGGCCCATCTCCCACAATCACCATTTTCAACTTGCGTGATTGCTGCTTCTTGATATTCAAATAACTTTGAATGAGCACATCGACTTCTTTTTCCGGAGATAAACGTCCCACATATAGCAACACAGAAGTATTGGCATCTGCTTGCCAACGCTGACGCAATTGTTCTGAGCGATACTCTGGATGGAAGCGAGTTGTATCGACTCCTCGTCCAACCTCAACCAAAGGACAAGTCACACCAAAGGCCTGGAGTTGATTTAACGTCGTTTGACTCGGCACACAGGTGAGTACCGTATGGTTATGAAACCAGCGAAGATAACTTTCAATCGGTTTAACCAGTAAAGCCAAATCAAAGAAGCGACTAAAGTCATGAAAAGTTGAATGAAATCCACTTGATACTGGAATCTGATGCGCTTGAGCAGCATACAGTGCGGTCAGCCCTAGAGGACCTTCCGTCACAATATGGACCACATCTGGCGCGAAGCGTTCAATCGCTTTGCTGACTTTGACATACTGTGGCATACCAAATTGCATGTCGGCATATTTAGGAATGCTTTTTGCCCAGACCAAACACTCATGTTCTACCTGAAAGTCAGTACATATAGTTTTTTGTATTGGGCGGATGAGCTGAATACGATGTCCCAGTGTCTGCAAACCTTTACACAGTTGTAACAAAGAGTTCGCCACACCATTAATTTCTGGTGACCATGTTTCCGTCACGATGGTTATTTTTAACTTGGGCTTGAGTGTTTCTTGAAGGATAAAAAGCTCTTGCTGAATATTATGCTGATGTTGTTGCTTGAGATAAAATCGCTGAGGTTCTGGGAAATTGTGCTGTTTGAATAATTTTGTTGTCATTGAACCGATCATGTTATTCCAAACTTTTCTTATTTTGGTCCAAGTTTAGTTAAACTTTTTGACAGTTTTATGATAATGAATGCAATCAAATAAAAAGATACCTATGATTAGTAGGTATCTTTTTACATATTAATAGTTTAAAGACCTAAAATTTAAAACATCAAATTAATATACAAGCTATCCTTATACACACCTGCTGGGGTTAAGGCAGTTGGGCGTTCCATCAATTGCACCAAGACTACAAACTTATTTTGCTCAGTTGCTGGTTGAGCAATAGGGCTATTCCAACGTGATGCACTTGCTCCTGAAATATTCATTTGAGTTCTCAATTTATAGTTTTTCTCATTGACTAAATAACTACTCCCTGTTGCATTAGTTAAATTACGCGAATTGAATTTAATCGCGTAATTACTATCACAAGCCACTGAGAAAGAAGTTGCAGCTTGACTAAGATACGATGAACTTAGATTCAACTGGCTTGAAGTTAAACGCTCAATTTGACACTGTTTTGCATAAGCTATTGGGGTAGCCGCCACACAAAACAGCAGTATAATAATGTTCAGTTTCATGGCTCTACTCCATTTATTTACACTGAAGATCCAGTACTGATGAGTTGTCATCATTCTTAGTATCTGTAATTGTAAGTTCTGCCGAACAACTGCGTGCTTCTTTAGTTTTAATTTGTATCTTATATATTCCCGGAATCAAACCATAAAGCGTTACGCTACCATCGGTAGAAATCGGATAAACCTCTCCTTCACCATTATTATCAATATAAAGCTCTGAACCAGCAGCAAAAGACCGATTGTTACTATCTACTGGCTTAACAGTGACTTGTTTCGCATGGAATACTGGGAAATTGATGATATAGCCGCGTTGATTTAAAGCTGTTAATTGTTTGCTTGAATACTGTATTTTATCTTCGATAGGTAGTTGATTTTGATCAAATGCAATGTCGTATTTAACATAAGGAATAACATCATGAATAAAGGCATACCCCTTTTTATTAGTTTTATCAACATAGGTCAGCGATCTTAAAATATCAATATCTTGATAATCCCCTACTTTGACTAGAGTAAATGCGTTATCAACCATTTTAGTAAAACTGATTTTATTACCCAACCAAACAACTGCTCCTCGATAATTTAACTGTGATTCACGATCTTCACGACCTTGCACATGATAGAAATCTAAATCTCCTACATCTGTTTTAACAACACCATTAAAGTTAAACATCGTGTCTTCACTACGACGGTTTACTCCAAGAGAATAATCGAAACCGACTTGATTGGAATCATATTTCACCAACTGGAGGTTTGTATTTTGGTCTGCTGATTGACTAAAGTAAACGGACTTATTATCAAAACTGTAGCTAAGTGAAAGAATGCCGCCTGAGTCTTTCCTGTCACCAAAAGAGTTGAAATAGCTTAAACCAAATGAAATTCGACGACCAAAATTCCGATTAAACCCAACATTTATTACCTTTTGGTTACTATTAGGAAACTCAGGATTTTCATAATATTTTTGTTCTGCATAGTTAATATTTAGATTATGTAAATAGGGCACATTACTCATACCAAAATATGCAAGATTTTCAAATTTCGGATAGTTAGAATTGGCACCTAACTCATCTCCTAAAAATTTAAAATCTTTTTCTGTATATTTTGAACTTGCCCCCATTGAAAATCGACCAAAGTCTTTACTTGCGGATATCCCATAGGAATAATTAAATTGGTTTTCATCATCATGAGAAGCAAGAACAACACTATCGAGAACAAAAATATTACTAATCGCCTGTGTCCACATGAACCCTATATTTTGTATATCTTTACTGTAAGATAAATTGCTTCCTAACGTAGTTGAGTTTGACATACCTCTGCGAAAATAAGTATTCACAAAGAAGTCCCTATAATCACTGCTATCCAAATTATAGTTATAACGAAGTTTACCTGCTGCAACACTATATTCATTCAAACCAGATCGTAATAGTCTATTGGTCACCATAATAGGAAAGCTTTGTACACTTCGATTCCCGAGTACATCCTCAACTACAATTTGCGCATTACCTGCCTGTTGGATTTGTGCCCCCATCAGTAAGTTATAATCACCAGGGCTCACCTTTTGATTATAAATATTTACGCCATTTATATATAAGTCAACAGTAGAAGGAACGCGCGCACTCCCTTGTAAGCTTGGCATATTCCAGTACACAAAATTTGGTCTTTCAGTGTAATTCGTCCCCCAATTTAAACCTGCAAAACGTAAAGAATTAATCAAAGGGTTATATGTAGTTGTAGTATCCCCTATCGTTAAGCGGGTCATATGTTTAGGAAATTCAAAATCGACACTACTACTCAGGCGAACCACCCGCTCATCAGTGGGGGTATTCTGATACAACATCGAGTTTTTCATGATCCAATAATCTTTGAAAACCCCTAGCTCCATAAGTCCACTATATGAGTTATTAGAATTACTAGTTGCATAAAGAAAATCATAATTTATGAAACCACCAAAACTGGCTTTTTCTGGAATAACACTTCCATTTAAGTTATTAAAATCAGATTCAAAAGAGTCTGTAGGAATAGTCAATTTAATGGATTGTGATGTGTCATCAAACGCTGACTGAATTACTCCTGATGATACTGAACAAAACTCTGGCCGAGAGGAGAGCGTTTTTAATTGGCTTGTTGTAATTTGACGTTCTGCCAGTATATTACATTCAATATAGTATTGATCGCCTTCTTTTAATAAGGCAACATCCGTATGATGATCTAAATCATTAATCCATAAATTTGCAATATTTTCTTCCAGCACAGCTTCACTGGCATTCACATTTAGTGCAAAAAAAATATGAATAACGATAAGTATTCTTATTTTCGTATTCATCGTAAACTCCCCACCTCAGACTAATCCGAGAATTTGAGTTCCACCATTTTATCGTTCTTATCAGTAAACAATTGAACATAATAATTTTTAGGATTTGATATTCGTGTATTGTTTAAATCATAAGACGTGCTTTTATTTGCAAGCAAATAACTCATAGTCTCCGTTTTAAAAACTTCTTTTTTATTAGCATCGACAATCTTCAAATTTGCAATTTGAAGATGTGACTTCGCCACATTTTTAACAATTAGCTTATTATTTTCTATATTAAATTTCAATTGTATATCTTCTTGCTTTCCAACAAAGAGTGGTAAGTTAAAACTTACAAGAAAATTCACAGATGACTCTTTCACTGCCTGCGGAATCTCATCAACCATCACACGCCATGTACCTTCTTGCTGTCCACTTAAAATAGACTCAATGGGACGGTTAAAGCCCACACGAATAGTCTGTTTACCATTCGGCTGCAAAATAAAGTTTTTAGGATTAATAATTAAGGAGTTATCAGGCTCCAGTACGTTTTCGCCATTTTCTTTTTGCGTCCACTTAAATGCTTTTACTTCAAAAATTCTCTTCTCAGTTTCATCTTTAGATTCTAAGGTAAGTGTTGTGGTTCTTTGTTTTGTTGGATTTTGAATATACATTTGGACTGGATCAACTGAAACACCAGCATTTGATACCGACATATAAAACATCGAAGACACCAAAATCGCTATTATTTTTTTCATGTTACACCGCCTTATTATAATTTATAAAAAAACCTAACCTGATGCTGTGATCAAGTTAGGTTTAGTAAAAAATTAGTAATAGACTTTGATACGATAAGTATCAGTATATGTACCCGCACGTTGGAATGCACCAACTGCTGCATTAGTTACCGAAACAGAATATTGATCGTCAGCTAGACCATTATGATTTGAATTACCGAATGGAATTACACCGCCACCTGTTTTATTTGTAACAATTGTTGTTGGTACACGAACACTGCCATCGTCCTCATGTTTAACATAAGTACTTGCACTTGTACCTGTGTTCGCTGTTTGAATGTTAAGTGTATAGTGCGTATTACTACGTACAGTGTAATTTGAACTTTGTGTTCCACCATTTTTATTCAGCGTAATGGCACTACCGCCAAGCACTTCACATTTTTTAGGGATTTCTAATTTAATAGGAATATCTTTTTCACAACCTAGAGAAGTACAGTTCCCCCAGTTATAACTAGGGCGTGATGCTGTATCATCCTCTGCATAAAGGGCTGTAGAACCTGCACCTAATAGTGTTGCAACTAGTGATGCTTGAAGTATTTTATTCATAGCTATTCTCCGAGATTTTTCTTCTAAACCAAATTAATTGTTATGGTGTTTACCCTTAATCAAACTGGGCCTTGCATGGCTACCAAGCTTTTCTTAAGTGTGTGTTTATTCTAATTGTTCTGTACAAAAAACCACCTATGCACCCTTTTTCACTCAAATAGAGGACCAACTTTAAAACTCCAAAAAAATAAAATTAAAATAATGTTTTTATTTATATTTTATTTATTAATTAACTTTATAAATCCCTAAAAACAGTTACACCACTTTCAGTGATGCACAATTTTAGTGCTTTTTTATATTTTAAATAGATCTCTGTTTTATTTTAGAAATTCACTTTTACATTTCATTACATCTTCAGTTGGATAATTTCTTAAATCGCTAAAAAATTCATTTTTCATCTTTTTTTTACTTTATATTTCCATTAATTTTTTAATTCAGGCCGATCATCTAGCTAAAATCCAAAGTTTATTCACATGCTATTTACCCAATTTCAGTGATTGAACAACATAACTAAAATCACATAATCAAGCCTTAAATTTACATGACCCACTATTTTAGAAAACTAAATCTCACACTAAAAACCCAAACGTAAGCATAAATACACTTTGTTGAGAGTTTCATTTATTGCAATAAAGCCCATTGATACGTTATTAATCCAATAATTTTTTGACAATATATGCTGCCCATATATCTAGCACTGAAATGGAATTCTCGTTGACTCCTTATAACGATTTTGAACACGGGTAAGATCAACTTATAGCTGTGTACCGATAGCCATATCAGCACCCTATTTATACTCACATCTTTTTAATTACTAGCTTTTCCCTACATAAAACATGATAGTAGATCAATAAAAAAACCCTACCGAAGCAGGGTTTTATTACTTAAAATCAGCTAGATCATAACCTTAGTTCTTCTCTTTATCTACAATCTTGTTCGCTTGAATCCAAGGCATCATCGCGCGTAACTTACCACCTGTTACTTCAATACCATGCGCTGCGTTTTGACGACGACGTGCAGTCATTGATGGGTAGTTCAACGCACCTTCGTTAATAAACATCTTCGCGTATTCACCAGATTGAATACGTTTAAGAGCATTACGCATCGCTTCACGAGACTGTTCATTGATGACTTCAACGCCAGTTACGTATTCGCCATATTCAGCATTATTAGACACTGAATAGTTCATGTCCGCGATACCGCCTTCAAACATTAAGTCAACGATTAACTTAAGTTCGTGTAAGCATTCGAAGTAAGCCATTTCTGGTGCATAACCCGCTTCAACCAAAGTTTCGAAGCCCATTTTCACCAATTCAACTGCACCACCACAAAGAACTGCTTGCTCACCAAATAAGTCAGTTTCAGTTTCTTCACGGAATGAAGTTTCGATGATACCTGTACGACCACCACCTACGCCAGAAGCATAAGAAAGTGCTACGTTACGTGCATTACCAGACGCATCTTGGTGAATTGCGATTAAATCAGGAACACCTGAGCCACGTTGGTATTCTGAACGTACAGTATGACCTGGTGCTTTTGGAGCAACCATGATGACATCAAGGTCAGCACGTGGAACTACTTGGTTATAAAGAACAGAGAAACCATGAGCAAATGCTAAAGTTGCGCCTTCTTTAATGTTCGGTTCAATGACATCACGATAAAGTTGTGATTGGAACTCATCTGGAGTCAAGATCATGACGACGTCAGCTTGAGCAACTGCAGCAGGAACTTCAGATACTTTAAGACCTGAATTTTCAGCTTTTTTCCAAGAAGTAGAACCAGCGCGTAAACCTACAGTTACGTCTACACCAGAATCTTTAAGGTTAAGCGCGTGTGCGTGACCTTGTGAACCGTAACCAATGATCGCTACTTTCTTAGATTGGATGATAGATAAGTCGCAGTCTTTATCGTAAAAAATTTGCATTGCTGTCTCCGCTAAAATGCTTGGTATTCTGTAATTCCATCAAGGGGTTTATTGTTTGATGAAATCCTCCTCTTTCTCAAAAGGAGGTTGAATCGTGTTGATTAATTAAATGGTTAAAACTTTTTCGCCACGCGCGATGCCTGAAACACCTGAGCGCACAACTTCCAAAATGGTGTTCTCTGCTAAAGCATCAATAAAACCATCAATTTTTTCAGTCGTACCCGCGATTTGAATGGTATATGTCGTTGGGGTGACATCAACAATTTGCGCACGGAAAATGTCCGCAGTTCGTTTGATTTCAGCACGTGCCGAGCCAAGTGATTTGACTTTAATCAACATCAACTCACGCTCAATGTGCGCACCTTCAGACAAATCAACCACTTTCACCACTTCAACCAATTTGTTGAGCTGTTTGGTGATTTGTTCAATTTTATGATCATCGCCATAAGTCGTTAATGTCAAACGAGATAAGGTCGGATCTTCCGTTGGCGCAACGTTTAAGGTCTCAATGTTATAACCACGTTGAGAAAATAAACCCACCAAACGAGAAAGCGCACCAGCTTCGTTTTCTACAAGTACAGAGATAATGTGTCTCATGACGTGCGCTCCCCTTTGCCTAACCACATATCTTGCATTGACTGACCTGCAATAAGCATTGGATAAACATGCTCTGTACGATCAACCATCACATTAATAAATACACATTTATCATTGATCGCCATTGCTTCAGCAAGCTTCGACTCTAGCTCATCCGCATGGTCAATTTGAATACCAACATGACCATATGCTTCCATCAATTTAGGGAAGTCAGGCAATGAATCGATATAAGAACTTGAGTGACGTCCTTCATAGTTCATATCTTGCCACTGCTTCACCATCCCTAAAGCTTGGTTATTCAAGCAGAGGATTTTTACGTTTAGACCATATTGCTTACAGGTCGAAAGCTCTTGGATACACATCTGAATCGATGCTTCACCCGTGATACACACTACTTGCTGATCGGGGAAAGCCAATTTCGCCGCCATCGCATAGGGTAAACCAACACCCATGGTACCTAGGCCACCTGAGTTAATCCATTGGCGTGGACGTTTATACTTGTAATAGTTCGCACCAAACATTTGATGCTGACCTACGTCAGAAGTAATGATCGCATCACCATTGGTGATTTTATCCAACGCTTCCACTACTTGTTGTGGTTTCATTACGCCGTTTGCACCAGACTCATAACGCATGCCATGAACTTTACGCCATTCATTGATTTGCGCCCACCAAGCAGCGATATCTTCAGGATTTGGTTTAGACACATTCATTTGTTTCAACTGTGTCAACATTTCTTGAAGGACAGGTTCTACCGCACCCACGATCGGGATATGCGCCATGATGGTTTTTGAAATCGTCGCAGGGTCGATATCAATATGAATCACTTTGGCATTTGGACAGAATTTTGCTGGATTATTGGTTACACGGTCATCGAAACGCGCGCCGATACACAAAATCACATCAGCATTGTGCATGGTCATATTGGCTTCATAAGTACCATGCATACCCAACATGCCAATAAACTGCGGATCATTGCCAGGAAAGGCACCAAGCCCCATCAAGGTATTGGTGACTGGGAAGCCCAAAATATGTGCCAGTTCGGTCAATTGTGCAGAAGCATTGCCTTGTACCACGCCACCGCCAGTATAAATCACAGGACGTTTAGCGTGAATCAACTCTTCAATCGCTTTACGAATTTGACCTGAGTGACCACGATGCGGCGGTTGATACGAACGCATCTTCACTTTTTCTGGGTATTCGTAAGCAAATTTCTCAGCAGGATTGGTTGCATCTTTTGGAATATCGACCACAACTGGACCCGGACGACCAGAAGCTGCAATATAAAATGCCTTCTTAATAATCGAAGGAATTTCGCTGGCATGGCGCACTTGGAAACTATGTTTTACGATTGGACGAGAAATACCGACCATATCTGTTTCTTGGAATGCATCTTCACCAATTAAATGTGACGCAACCTGACCCGACAAAATCACCATTGGGATTGAGTCCATATAAGCCGTTGCAATTGGAGTCACAGTATTGGTTGCACCCGGACCTGAAGTCACGAGGACCACACCCGTCTTACCTGTTACGCGTGAGTAAGCATCTGCCATATGACCAGCAGCTTGTTCATGGCGCACGAGGTAATGATTGATTTTGTCTTGTTGAAAGAACGCGTCGTAGATATGTAAAACTGCGCCGCCTGGGTATCCAAATACATGTTCAACGCCTTCGTCCGCCAATGCGCGAACGAGCATTTCACCACCAGATAAAAGTTCCAACGTGATTCACCCTAATCTTTATCACTGCAATGGTGGAAGGCACCAGCAGTGTTTCATTCATTGATTGTCTGCACTGTTATAGCACACATATTTCTTAGTTTTCATAGCAATAGGAAAAAATTCTGATCTGTATGCTGTTTGAGCAATATGAGATCTAAAACGTGTTGGGATAAACACATTTTTTTACTTTGTTCACGGTCTCGGCTAGAAAGCGTGTCCATTGCATGAAATGACACTTTATCGAAGGGTGATCGAGTAAAGGCATATAAAACTAAAGACAGCATTTTTAGGAGTTTCGTGACTAAAGTCAAGTTTAAAAATTAGCTTTTTTTTGTTTATTTACAGAGCGTTTATTTTTTATTCATCACGGACAAACAAAACTGAGCTGCTTTTTCTTGGTTTTTTAGTGCAAAAACAAATAGATTTCTATTTCACTGAATTTATTAATAAAAAAACATAATAAAACCCATAAATAAGTTTAATAAGATATTCACCCAAATTTAAATCCAACATCTATCTCAGGTTTTTTCATTTTTAAGTGTAGGTCAGCATTTGTACATCAGGTTTTAGCACAACCTTCTTATTTTCATACTGTGTCATAACGCATATTTCACACTTTAAACTGAGGATTTGACCTGCAAAATATTTCAAAAAACTCAGATGAAAAACGCATCAAACACTGCTTATTGCTCTAAAATTGGCATAAAATAACGACAACGATAAACCCGATAAAATCCAATGACTACGTATATAAAAAGGACAATGGTAGATGAGTATTCAGTTTGCAAAAATGGCAGCATGTTTGGTGGGGATGGGGCTTGCTATGAGCAGCACACAAAGCTTTGCCAAGACGTATTATAAGTGGGTTGATAGCCAAGGCTCGACACATTACACCACGACACCTCCACCCAAAACAGCAAAGAAAAAAGGCAAAGTCGATACCTATGGTTGGAAAAATTCGCCACAAGCTGCTTCACCGGAAGCACCTCCACCTGCCAATATGCCAAATACCGTACCAGCTCCCTCCAATGCTGTACCAAGCGCTGCCCCAGCACCAGCGGTTGAGTTAGAAAATCAACGACGTGAAGCGAATGAAGCACTTCAACAAGGCCAACAAGTCCGCCCTGCGGTTTAATCATTCCGTACGGTTCCAGATTTATTTTCAGCTTGTTTAATTTCCTGCACAAAACATAGCGCAAAATTCACTTTTAGGTGCATTTTGCGCTATGCTGTGCAACAAACTTTTTAACCATTGTTCTACATACGTATATGACTACTCACATTGACCCTGAATATCAAGCGAGCGCGATTGAACCTACCGTCCAACAAGACTGGGAAGCTCGTAAAGCCTTTAAAGTTGCCGACTCTGTAGAAGGTCCACGTCGTTATATCCTCTCGATGTTCCCTTATCCAAGTGGCAAACTGCATATGGGTCATGTGCGTAACTACACTATTGGTGATGTCATCAGTCGTTTCCACCGCCTTAAAGGGGAAACCGTCCTGCAACCGATGGGTTGGGATGCTTTTGGTTTACCTGCTGAAAATGCGGCGATTGCACACCAAGTTGCACCTGCAAAATGGACCTTTGAAAACATCGCATATATGCGTGACCAATTAAAAAAATTAGGTCTTTCAGTCGATTGGGATCGTGAATTTGCAACGTGCACCCCTGAATACTACCGCTGGGAACAGTGGTTGTTCGTGCAACTTTATAAAAAAGGCCTTATTTACCGTAAACTATCAACAGTAAACTGGGATCCTGTGGATCAGACGGTACTGGCCAATGAACAAGTTGAAAATGGTCGTGGCTGGCGTTCAGGTGCATTGGTTGAAAAACGTGATATTCCAATGTATTACTTCCGCATTACCGACTATGCGCAAGAATTATTAGACGATTTAGATACCTTAAAAGATGGTTGGCCACAACAAGTCTTGACCATGCAACGCAACTGGATTGGTCGCTCACAAGGGATGGATATCACCTTCCCTTCAGCGAATCCTGACGTATATGCAGATGGCTTAACAGTATTTACGACACGTGCTGACACCTTAATGGGTGTGACTTATGTTGCAGTTGCAGCAGAACATCCAATGGCGCTGAAAGCTGCGGAAAATAATGCTGAACTTAAAGCATTTATTGAAGAATGCCGTATGGGTTCTGTGGCTGAAGCTGACCTTGCCACTGCTGAAAAGAAAGGCATGGCAACAGGTCTGGCGGTGAAGCATCCTGTCACTGGCGAAGAAATTCCTGTTTGGATTGCCAACTACGTGTTGATGTCTTATGGCTCTGGCGCAGTGATGGCTGTACCTGCACACGACGAACGTGATTTTGAATTTGCCAATAAATACGGCTTAACCATTAAACAAGTGATTGATGCTCAAGGTGCAGACGATGCAGACTTTGATGCTGCACAATGGCAAGAATGGTACGGCTCTAAAGAGGGTAAATTGGTCAATTCTGCTGAATTTGACGGTTTAGACTTCCAAGCTGCTTATGATGCGTTCCTTGCGAAATTAGAACCAACAACTCTTGCAAGCACGAAAGTTCAGTTCCGTTTACGTGACTGGGGTGTATCGCGTCAGCGTTATTGGGGTTGCCCAATTCCAATGATCAACTGTGAAAAATGTGGTCAGGTTCCTGTACCTGAAGAGCAACTTCCAGTGGTCTTACCAACTGATGTCGTACCTGATGGCTCGGGTAACCCATTGAACAAGATGCCTGAGTTTTATCAAACCTCTTGCCCAAGCTGTGGTGGCGAAGCACGTCGTGAAACTGATACTTTAGATACCTTTGTAGAATCATCTTGGTACTATGCACGTTATGCATCTCCTGATTTTACTGATGGTTTAGTTAAACCTGAAGCTGCTCAAACATGGCTTCCAGTAAATCAATACATCGGTGGTGTTGAACACGCGATTCTGCACTTACTTTATGCACGCTTCTTCCACAAATTGATGCGTGATGAAGGTGTAGTACAAGGCAATGAACCATTTACCAACCTGTTAACTCAAGGTATGGTCTTGGCAGACACTTATTACCGTGAAGCTGAATCAGGCAAGAAAACTTGGTTTAACCCTGCGGATATCGACCTCGAACGTGATGAAAAAGGTCGTATTCTATCTGCGAAATACCAAGGCGATGGTCAAGACGTGATTGTTGGCGGCCAAGAGAAAATGTCGAAATCGAAAAATAATGGTATCGACCCACAAGCCATTATTGATCAGTACGGTGCAGATACGGCACGTGTGTTCATGATGTTTGCAGCGCCACCAGATCAATCCCTTGAATGGTCTGATGCAGGTGTGGAAGGCGCAAACCGTTTCTTGAAACGTGTATGGCGTTTGGTTGCCAGCTTCCTTGAAAAAGGCAATGCTGCCTCTGCAATTGATACTGCTCAACTGTCTACAGAAGCACAAGACTTACGTCGTAAAACGCATGAAACCATTCAAAAAGTGGGTGATGACATCGAACGCCGCCATGCCTTTAACACGGCTATTGCAGCAATGATGGAACTGTTAAATGCGAACAACAAGTTTGAAGCGAAAAATGATAACGATGTTGCGGTTGCTCGCGAATCGATTACGACACTTTTAACTTTACTTGCGCCATTTGCACCACATTTAAGCCAGACTTTATTGGCTGAATTTGGACTGGACTTAACCAGCGTGTTGTTCCCGACTGTAGACGAATCTGCACTCACACGTAATACGCAAACGATTGTTGTTCAAGTGAATGGTAAACTGCGTGGCAAATTAGAAGTGTCTATCGATACATCGAAAGATGAATTGCTTGCACTGGCTAAAGCATTGCCAGAAGTTCAACAATTCTTGACTGGTCCAACCAAGAAAGAAATTGTGGTGCCAAATAAATTAGTGAATTTGGTGGTTTAAAAAGCTTTAAAACTCCTTCTTAAGTTCCCTCTCCTTCAAGGAGAGGGCTAGGGAGAGGTAAACTCCCCTCATCCTAACCTTCTCCCTAAGGGAGAAGGAACTGAAAACGATAAACAAAACCCAAACAAAGCCCGTTGCCAGTCAACGGGCTTTGCACATACAATCACGACATATTATTTTTCTTTTATCAAAAAGAGCAAACAGAGGACAACACATGCATTTAGGCAAACGTTTGGCAGCTATTGTTTTAACTTGTGGCCTAAGTGCTGGCTTGGTCGGGTGTGGCTTTCATTTAAAAGGCACCAATCCAAGCGCAACACCGATTGCTTATTCAAAAATGAATTTGGTGCTTCCGAAGAACTCCGATGAATTGCATGAAAAATTGGCCATTTATTTAGGTGCGTCGGGTGTACAGCTGAGCAGTGGTTCAGATGCCTATGTGCTTCGCGTGCTAGATTATAAACCGCAGCGTTTAGAGTTGAACGGCAAACTGATTGAAGTGTTATTGCGCCTCAATGTCACCTTCCGTATTGAAGATGCCCAAGGCCGTCCAATCACTGAACCACGAACCGTAGTTGCAACGCGTAGTTATCAATACAACGTTGAAACCGTCAACACCGATGACCAAGAGAAATACTACTTGAATCAAGTCATCGTAGATGATGTCGCTCAGCAAATTGTGCGTCAGATTTCTTCGAACCGCCTACCACCAGCACAGCAGTAAGGTTTAACAATGAAACTTGACTATTTGCAGGCCCTAAAACGTGTCGATGAAGCTCGCGGCGCGTGGATTATGCAAGGTCAAGAACCATTGCTTGAGCAAAATTTACTGGATGCCTTTCGAGCAAGTTGGCAAAAGCAAGAGATTGAACGACAACGGCATGACATCAACAATGTCAATGACTGGAAAAATGTCTTTAATGCACTCAACAGCTTGTCCTTATTTTCAAGTCAGCTTGCCATTGAAGTTCATGGCAATATTAAACCCGATGCTAATGCTTTAAAGTTGCTAAAAAGCTATATCCAAAGCAATGAACAGAACTTGCTTTTGGTGGTGATGCCAAAACAGGACAGCGCCAGCCTAAAAACGGGCTTTTTTCAAACGGTTGAAGCCAATGGTGTGCATGTTGCCCTGACCGCGAATTATCCGCGTGACCGTCAGCAGATTTTAAGCATTGAAGCAGATAAGCTTGGGGTTAAACTGAGTCAGGATGCATGGCAGTGGTTAGAACAACACCATGAACACAACTTACTCGCAGCTAAAAATAGCTTAATGCGTGTCAGCGACACCTTTGCCGAGGTTGAGCTGATTCAGATTGATCATTTACATGCCTGCTTACAAGATCAGTCCCGCTATAGTACTTTCGATTTAAGTGATGCTCTGCTCGAAGGCAATTTGGCGCAATCCATTAAAATTTACCAATACCTGATTGCCTCAGGTGAACCCCTCAGTCTGATTTTGTGGAGTATCAGTAAAGAAATGCGTTTACTCATGCAACTGTTTGAGCAACCGCAAAATGCACTGCAACTGGGGATTTGGAAGAATAAAGTCAGCGTCTATCAACAAGCATTACGTCGACTGAACCCGCAGTGCTTTTTAACGTGGCCCAGTCTCCTGCTTCGCATTGATGCTTCGATTAAAGGTTTGGGGCATGAAAATGCGGAACATATCGTGATGCAAGCCATTGCAACGCTGTGTGGAAAGTCACTCTTTCCCGCTTAAATTACCGCAACGAGTCTTTTTAAAATAATAATCATTTCTATTTGTTCAAAAAATTCACGATTTATCCGTATTTCGCTTTTATACTATCTGCAATTCTGTTTACTCCCTGATTCCAATGCAAAAAATAAAAGCTGTCAAAATGGTTATCGCGGTACTGTGTGTTGCCGTACTTGCTTATGTCGCGTGGACATATTTCAAACCCAAACAAGAACAACCACAATATATTAGCGAATCGGTCACTCGTGGTGATCTTGAAAATACGGTATTGGCGACAGGTACTTTAGATGCAACCAAACTAGTGAGTGTTGGCGCACAGGTCTCAGGTCAAGTACAGAAAATGTATGTGCAACTGGGCGATGAAGTTAAACAAGGTCAATTGATTGCGCAGATTGATTCAACCACCCAAGAAAACAGCTTCAAAACAGCAGAAGCCAATATTAAAAATTTGCAAGCGCAGCGTCTACAACAAGAAGCCAGTCTTAATGAGGCGCAACTGGCCTATAAGCGTCAACAGCAAATGTATGCACAAGATGCCACATCAAAAGCAGAATTAGAATCGGCTGAGGCCAGCTATAAAACAGCACAAGCACAGATTAAAGCCATTGATGCACAGATTGAATCTGCAAAAGTAACCAAGTCGACCGCACAAACCAATATCGGTTATACCCGCATTGTGGCACCTACTGATGGTACTGTGGTGGCGATCGTGACTGAGGAAGGTCAAACTGTAAACGCCAATCAAAGTGCGCCGACTATTGTTAAAATTGCAAAATTGCAAAACATGACCATTAAGGCGCAGGTCAGTGAAGCGGACATCATGAAAGTTGAAAAAGGCCAACAGGTGTATTTCACCACTTTAGGTGATGACAGCAAGCGTTATGCTAGCTTACGTCAAGTTGAGCCCGCGCCAGACTCGATTACCGATGAAAGTACCACCAGCACATCAACCAGCACCGCAATTTACTACAATGCTCTATTTGATGTACCCAACCATGATGGCAAGCTACGTATTGATATGACTGCACAAGTCTACATCGTGCTCGATTCTGCAAAAAATGCGTTATTAGTCCCTTCTTCTGCAATTTCCACTCGTCCTGCAAATGCAAAGCGGAACAGCGGTTCAAATACGCAAGCAGCGTCATCGACACAAAGCAAATCGGACTCAGACCGACCTCAAGGTCCGCGACTTGAACGTCTAAATTTAAATGCAGCGCAACAACAATTGGTCAAAGAAGGTAAAGCTACGCTGAGCGTAGTCCGTGTCTTACAAGCGGATGGCTCAGCTCAACCCAAACAAATTTTGGTGGGTATCAATAACCGCGTCAATGCACAGGTGCTTGCAGGCTTAAAAGAAGGCGATCAAGTGGTGATTGCAGACAGTTCGGAGAACTCTGCCGCTTCTGCCAATAGCAGCAACCGCCGTCGTAACAGTCCACCGATGGGAATGTAAGCATGACCAAAAAAGCCTTGCTTGAAGTCAGCAATTTGGTGCGAGAGTTTCCAGCTGGCGAAAGTACTGTCCAAATTCTCAAAGGCATTGACCTGACCATTTACGAAGGTGAATTGGTTGCCATTGTCGGTCAGTCTGGTTCAGGTAAATCGACCCTGATGAATATTTTGGGCTGTCTCGACCGCCCAACCTCAGGAAGTTATCAGGTCAATGGTCGCGAAACCGGTAAACTCGAACCTGATCAATTGGCCGAATTACGTCGTGAGTATTTTGGTTTTATTTTCCAGCGTTACCACCTTTTAGGCGACTTAACCGCAGAAGGTAATGTTGAAGTACCTGCCGTTTATGCAGGGGCAACACCGTATGCGCGTAAACAACGTGCCACTGCTTTACTGACAGAATTAGGACTGGGCAATAAAACTCAAAACCGACCAAGTCAACTTTCTGGGGGACAGCAACAACGTGTCTCGATTGCACGTGCCTTGATGAATGGCGGTGATGTCATTCTCGCTGACGAACCGACAGGTGCCCTAGACTCGCATAGTGGCGTGGAAGTGATGCGGATTTTGCGTGAGTTAAATGCCGCAGGCCATACCATTATTTTGGTCACTCATGATATGCAAGTGGCGAAAAATGCTTCGCGGATTATCGAGATCAGTGATGGGCAAATCATTGCAGACCGAGTCAATCAACCTGAGCATGACACTGAACTACACAGTGACCCTGATGCAGAAACTGCGATTTCTGCCCAGCAAGAAAAAAATAAAAGTGTTTCCGCATGGCGTTCCCTGCTCGACCGTTTAGGTGAAGCCTTCCGTATGGCACTTTTGTCCATGAATGCACACCGCATGCGAACATTTTTGACCATGCTCGGCATTATTATCGGGATTGCCTCCGTCGTGACAGTGGTGGCTTTAGGAAATGGATCACAACAACAGATTTTAAGTAACATCAGTAGCTTAGGAACTAACACCATTACGGTGTTTCAAGGGCGCGGTTTTGGTGACAACTCCAAAACGGCCAACTTTAAAACCCTTGTTCCTGCCGATGCTGAAGCGCTCGCCACCCAACCGTATGTGAGTGCGGTCAGTCCCATGGTGAGTTCATCCAAAACGATTCGCTATCAACAAAGTGAAGCCAATGCCACCATTAATGGTGTCGGTGGCGATTATTTCACAGTGAAAGGCCTGACCTTCAAAAATGGACAAACCTTTGACCAGCGGAGCGTCCGTGACCGCACCCAAGACGTGGTCATTGACACCAATACACAAAAACAGTTTTTTAGTGATGGTAGCAGTCCGATTGGGCAGGTCGTACTTTTGGGCAGTGTTCCTGCACGCATTATTGGTGTAGTCGAACCACAAACCAGTGCCATGGGTTCCGATGATACTTTGAATGTCTATATGCCCTACACCACGGTCATGAGTCGTATGCTCGGTCAGAGTAATGTGCGCAATATCGTGGTGCAAATCAATGATAAGTACTCCACCAGCGCGGCTGAAAACGCAATTGTGAACTTACTCACCTTGCGTCATGGTCAACAAGATGTGTTCACCATGAACAGCGACAGTATTCGCCAAACCATTGAAAAGACCACCAGTACCATGACCCTATTGGTTTCTGCAATTGCCGTGATTTCTTTGGTGGTGGGCGGTATCGGTGTAATGAACATTATGTTGGTTTCAGTGACCGAACGGACGCAAGAAATTGGGGTTCGGATGGCGGTGGGTGCGCGTCAAAGTGATATTTTGCAGCAGTTCCTGATTGAAGCCATTTTAGTCTGCCTGATTGGTGGGGTTTTAGGCGTGTTGCTCTCGCTGGGTCTAGGACAAATCATTCAAAAATTTGCTGGGGGGAATTTCGGGGTTGCCTACTCCACCACCTCAATTATCGCCGCATTTGTATGCTCGACTTTAATTGGTGTGGTGTTTGGTTTCTTGCCTGCAAAAAATGCGGCCAAACTCGACCCTGTTGCAGCACTTGCCAGAGAATAAGGAAAAAATATGCCTTTTTTATTAACGCGCCTTTGTACCGCGATGCTGCTTGGCAGCACTTTGGTTGGCTGTGCAGCTGTGGTTAAAACACCTTATCAAGCGCCAGCGGTACAGACGCCATCTCAGTTTCAATACGACAAAGTAACATCGCAACAACGCCAACAAGCCCTGTATGCCGATCAATGGTGGACGTTATTTGGTGATGTACAGCTCAATCAACTGGTCGATGCCGTACTAGCAAAAAATGCCGATTTGGCCGTTGCAGGGATGACTTTAAAGCAAGCGCGTTTACAAGCAGAACTGGCTGAAAATCAGCAAAAGCCAAGAGTGAACTCTACGGTGTCAACAGGTCATCAATTCGACTTAAACTCAGGCAATGACAGCTCAAGTGGTCTGTCTTTGGGTGCTGGCTTAAGTTATGAAGTCGATTTATTTGGTAAATTGGCCCGTCAAACTGAAGCAAAGAGATGGGAAGCACTGGCAACTGAGCAAGATTTACAAGCCACTGCTCAAAGCTTAATTGGCACCACGGCGAAATTATATTGGCAGTTGGCCTATTATAATGAAAGCCGTACAACGGCTGAGCAAAGCCTTGCGACCTCACAAAAACTGTATGACTTGGTTAAAGTTCAATATCAAGCTGGTGCTGTATCAGGACTGGACTTAACTCAAGCTGAACAGTCAGTACAAAGTCAAAAAGCCAGTCTGAGTCAAATTCAGCAAAGTTTGGTCGAGACCCGTACCGCAATTGCCGTGTTACTGCATATGCCTGTACAGCAGTTGAGTATTGATGAACCTCAGCGTTTACCACAACTGGCTTTACCAACCATTGCTGCGGGCTTACCTGCCGACATTTTGTCGCGCCGTCCAGACTTAAAAGCGGCTGAGCTACGTTTACGAGAGAGTTTAGCCACCAAAGATGCCACCACGGCGAGCTATTATCCTTCGATCAGTTTGACTGGAAATCTTGGTTCAAGCAGTACCTCGCTCACGCAACTGCTCAAGAACCCAGCCCTAACCTTAGGCGCAAGTTTAAGTCTGCCGTTCTTGCAATATAACGACATGAAACGTGACCTTGCGATTAGTCAATTGGACTATGAAAAAGCCATCGTGCAATATCGTCAAACCTTGTACCAAGCCTTTGCCGATGTGGAAAATGCATTGTCTGCACGTACTGAAATCAGTCAACAAGTGCAATTGCAACAGCGGAATTTGGAACTTGCTGAGAAAGTAGAACGTTTGACCCAAGTGCGTTATCGCTATGGTGCCGTGGCTTTAAAAACCTTATTGGATCAACAAGAAACCACGCGTACTGCGCGCTTAACATTGGTCAATACCAAACAGAGCCAATACAACGCCTATGTGACGTTGATGCAAGCCTTGGGTGGAAGTCCTGTAAAAGAACTAGCAAAACAATAGTCCTAGCACTATTGTTTTGTTCTCTTATTCTTTCACCAGATCTGGATTATTCTGGATCTGGTGAATACGTTTAACATTGTCTTGGTCATCAAAAACAACTTCATACGAAAGTTGCTGACCATCGAAATACATCTCGGCTGGAGAGCCGATCACTTCCCATAGACCAATCGAGGCAATATCCGCAGTCGTGTGCCATAACGTACGACTGATTCTGGCTGCTTTTGAGTAGCCCTGTTGGAAAGTATAAATCTCTTTACGCTCTCCATTGACGGTTTCTGAAGTAACTGGTGCACCCAATTCAGAAATCACATAATTACGGTGTTTTCCAACCTCTAAAACTGTCAGATTCTTTTTATGCGGCTGGTTACTCGCCATCACTGCGGCACAACCCTGAAGTGAAAGAAGAGTTACTAATCCTAAAACAACAGTTATTTTTTTCACGCTTTAACCTACCCCGAAAGCTAAAAATTATATTTTTATCGACATTATCTTTAGAATTTTAATTCAACAAACCCAGCATTAATTAGCATATAAAATATTCGATGGCAAATGATTAGTTATATCCGTCAGTTGATTTTTAATATATTTCTAATAGTGATAGAAATATATTATATGTATAACAGTAATAAATTTCTTTATAGAGATCGAATATGGATGAAAAAGTTAAGGCGTCTTGGGAACGAGCACTTCATCCCAAAACACTTAAAACGAATATTATTACTGCATCAATATTTTCAATGGCTTTCGAAATGCTCAAAAGTAGTATTATCGAAAAAATTGAGAGCTTCTTTACAAATGGATTCAATGAAAATGGAATGATTGTTGATCCAGAATATAAAGAAAAGGTACTTTCACTCAATAGAAGTCCTCTCTATGCATCATTGAAATGGTTGCAAGATATGGATGCCATTGACGATAATGACTTAGAGAGATTTGAGCATATTAAAAGATGCCGTAATACCTTAGCTCACGAAATGCTTACCTTTGCCTCATCAGGTGTCGACTTTGATGTAACGGAGGCATTCAATGAGATGATCGGACTACTACATAAAATCGAAATTTGGTGGTTTGAAAACTTAGAAATGGCAATCACCCCAGAATCTGACCCTGAAGACCTTGACTTAGATCAGGTGATACCAGGTCCAGTATGGGCTCTTCAAATGCTTATTGATGTAGCACTTGGTCCAGAGGAAGTGGCGAGAAAATATTATGACTACTTTGTCGAAAATGCACATAAAACTTAACAATGGGCTGCTATCAGACAAACTTTCTCTACATAATTAAGTTTTTTCTAAAAACAAAGCCGCTATAAAAGCGGCTTTATCAAATAATTTGAATCAATCTAATTAGTCATCGAGCATCAAGTCTGCGCTCATGCCTACCGTATTGAAACCTGCATCGACATACATGATTTCACCGGTAATACCATTTGCCCAAGGTGAGCAAAGGAATAATGCGGCATTACCCACATCTTCAATGGTCACATTACGTTTAAGTGGCGAAATTTTTTCGTTTACATCTAACATTTTGCGGAACGATTTAATCCCTGATGCCGCCAAAGTACGGATTGGACCTGCTGAAATCGCATTCACACGAATCCCTTCTGCACCCAAGCTTGATGCCAAATAACGTACGCCCGCTTCTAGCGACGCCTTCGCCATACCCATCACGTTGTAGTTTGGCATCACACGCTCAGAACCTTGGTAAGTCAAGGTCAACAAGCAACCTTGACGAACTAAAAGTAATGGCTTCGCAGCACGCGCCATAGCAATAAAGCTATATGCACTGATGTCATGTGCCACTTTAAAACCATCACGATCCGTTACATCGGTAAAGTCACCATCCAAGGTATGCGCAGGCGCAAAACCAATCGAATGCACCACACCGTCTAAACCATCCCAGTGTTTTGCCAATTCAACAAAAGTTTGTTCAATTTCAGCATCGACAGCCACATCACATGGTAGAACAATCGTTGAGCCAAATTGTGCTGCAAATTCATCTACACGTTTTTTCAGCTTTTCATTTGGATAGGTAAACGCAAGTTCCGCGCCTTCACGATGAAGCGCTTGAGCAATACCAAATGCGATTGATAATTTACTTGCAATACCTGCTACTAAAAAACGCTTTCCAGCCAATAGTCCTTGTGCCATGTGACTCTCACTCAAAATAATTTATCTGCATAATGCCAAGTTTAAGTTGAAACCGAAATTGCATAATGCGCCTTTTTTCAATTCATCAACATTCAATAACAAATACGCCCCGATGAAGGGGCGTATTTGTTAAAACCGTGGAACTTAGTCGTCACCACGCAGCATGCTGAGTAGACGCAGGAATGAATAATACATCCACACCAAAGTTGCTAGTAGCGCAATACCACACAGCCACTCCATCGCTTTCGGAGCATGTTGAGCCGCAGCACTTTCAATCAAATCAAAATCTAGAATTAAGTTCAGTGATGCAATCACTGCAACAAAAGCGGCAAAACCTAGACCTAATAAGTTGTTTTCAAATAAAAATGGAATACTTGAACCAAAAGCCAAACGCATGACCATTTGCACCACAAACACAATCGCGATGGCAATTGATGCAGACATCACTACAGATTTGAATTTTTCAGTGGCACGAATAATTTGAAAACGATACAAACCAAACATCACTAAAGTGGTGACAAAAGTTGCCAACAGCGCTTGTAAAGGTACACCCGGATATTTCAATTGGAAAATGACCGACACCCCACCTAAAAAAGCACCTTCAAACAAGGCATATGGAATGGCAAGGGTACGTGCGGTATTTGGTTTAAAAGTTGCAATCAGGCCTAAAATTAGACCACCAATCGCACCGACTAAGGTTGCAGCATAGGCTAGCGAAATATTTAAGGTCATGAAACAGTAGAAAAACAGTGCCATACCGACCACAGCTGCAATCACTGTAAGTAATACAGACTTCTGAATAGCACCTTGAACAGTCATTGGTTGACTATAGTCCGCATGTGTTTCCACGCGGTTCAAAATAGGGTTATTACTTTGCATAACTCAACTCTTTGTTATAATTTAATTAATTTACTTTATCATAAAGCGTGTTTTAAACTTGTATAGCAAAAAAGTGTTTCTTTTTTCTACACCAATACCCTCAGCTCTATTCTATTCGATTTCAATAAAAAAGAGGCTAGCGCCTCTTTCTTTACTACTTATTTATTCATAATAAAAAAGTATTCACGATAATACTTCAGTTCCGCAATCGAATCACGAATGTCATCCATCGCTAAGTGTGAAGCATTCTTTTTCAAGCCACTCATAATTTCTGGACGCCAGCGTTTAGCCAACTCTTTTACAGAAGACACATCTAAATTACGATAATGGAAATATTGTTCCATTTCAGGCATTAAACGGTGTAAAAAACGGCGGTCTTGGCAAATTGAATTGCCACACATCGGTGAGCTTTTTGGATTGACCCATTTTTTTAGAAATTCTAAAGTTTGCTGCTCAGCATCTTGCGCAGTCAATTTACTGCGACGTACACGTTCAATTAAGCCTGATTGACCATGTTGGCGAGTGTTCCACTCATCCATTGCATTTAGCACACGGTCTGGCTGATGAACAGCAAGCACAGGCCCTTCAGCTAAAATATTTAAGTTATCATCCGTCACAATTGTAGCAACTTCAATAATTTGGTCATTATCAGTATCGAGACCTGTCATTTCAAGGTCAATCCAAATCAAACGCGTATCAGCGGTGCTGCTCATAAATGTGCAATCTTATTCGGCTTAAAAACGATGATAGTAGCAAATTAATTGCTTCGATGCTGTAACTGATACCCTGCTTCGTGCTATTTTTGCCATCTTGAATTCATGGTTTTTTAGGATATGAATGGCTTTAATTCGTAAACGTCGTTTAACTGAACAGCAACAACGTCGCATTCAGAAACAACAGCAAACACGTCAAGAAGATATCGACACTTCAAATGATTTAGAAGGCTTGGTGGTACAACACTACGGCCGTCAGCTTGAAGTGCAAGCCCTTACGACTCCAGATCCACATCCCATCAAACCGACGGTACAAGCAGGTGAACCTGAACCGTTTTGGAAACCAATTGAACTCGGCAGCATTTGGCGCTGTCATACACGCACCAACCTCGAACTACTGGTCACAGGTGATCGTGTCAAATGGCAAGCCGACCCAAATACGGGGCTCGGGATCATCAATGCCATACAGCCACGTCAGTCACTACTGACTCGTCCAGACCGTTATCATAAAGTAAAACCTGTCGCTGCCAATATCAGCCTGATTGTGATTGTATTTGCGCCACTGCCTGAGCCAGCACCAGGTCTGATTGACCGTTATTTGGTGGCCTGTGCCGATGCCAACATTCCAGCACTTTTAGTGCTGAACAAAACCGATTTGCTCAAAGACAATGACCCGATTTTAGCGTTGATTGCGGAATATCAAGCCTTAGGCTATGAAGTGATGCAAACACAAGCCGATGGCGATTTAACCGCACTGACTCAGCGTTTAAAAAATGAAACTGTGGCTTTTGTTGGCCAGTCTGGTGTTGGTAAAAGCACTTTAATTAATGCCATCGTGCCTGATGCTGCGCAGAAAACCAATGTGATTTCTGAAAACTCAGCCTTAGGGCAGCACACCACGACCTCTACCCGTTTGATTGGCTTTGGCGAAGGCGCCTCGCTGATTGACTCACCGGGAATTCGTGAGTTTGGTTTATGGCACTTAGATGCGGACAAAGTGCAACGCGGCTTTCCTGAAATTGAAAACTTGCTGGGCTACTGTCAGTTCCGTAACTGCACCCATAAACATGAAAAACAATGCGCTTTACGCTTAGCTGCGGCAAATGGTGAAATTTTAACGCGCCGTTTAGACAGCTATTTACGTCTGATTGATGAAATTGCTGAAGCTCAGCAAAAAAATTAATTTTTATTCAACCTTAGCCCTTGAAGCGGTGATTTTGATCACCATATTTTATGAGCTATACTCTCTAGCAATTTTTGAATTGTAATTTAGGTGACTTGTGGAACGTTGGTTCGAGTTTATGGGGAATCACCCCTTCTTATTTGGAACACTTGCGGTATTGGTTGTTTTGTTTTTCGTACTTGAAGGACAACGCAATGGTCGCAAAATTTCACCACAATCTTTAGGTATTTTAGTGAAAGCTAAAAATGCCATGTTGATTGACTTACGTGATGCCAAAGATTTCCGTGAAGGTCATATTAGCGGAAGTCGCAACATTCCCTACAGCCAAATTACAAAACATGCTGAAGAGTTAAAAGCTGCAGATCGTCCACTCGTGTTCATCTGTAACTTAGGCCAAGTGGCAGGTACCGCTTTACAACAAGTTGCACATACTGACAGCTATCGTTTAGATGGTGGGATTAGCAACTGGAAGGCTCAAGGCTTACCACTGGTTAAAGCTAAATAATTCGCACAAGGAGAAACTCATGGCTCAAGTCACTATTTACTCAACGACTGTATGTCCATATTGCGTTCGCGCAAAGCAGCTCCTTGAGCGTAAAGGCGTCGAATATAAAGAAATTAATTTATCTAAAGAAGCGCCAGAAGTCCGCATTGAATTGATGCAACGCACCAATCACCGTACGGTTCCACAAATTTTTATTGATGACCAATTTATTGGTGGTTTTGATCAACTTTATGCTTTAGAGCGTGAAGGCAAACTCGACCAACTATTGGCATAATTAGCTCAGCATATTAAGGATTAGAAAATGAGTGAAGCTCAACCACAACTTGCTTTAGAACGTATTTACACAAAAGATATTTCTTTTGAAGTCCCTGGGGCGCAAGTTTTTACCAAAGAATGGCAACCAGAGTTAAACATTAACTTGTCATCTTCTGCTGAAAAAGTTGATCCAACTCACTACGAAGTTTCACTTAAAGTGGTTGTACAAGCAAACAATGCAGGCGACACGGCGTTTATTGTCGATGTTACTCAAGCGGGTATTTTCCTTGTAGATGGTGTTGAAGAAGAACGTCTTCCGTACATCTTAGGTGCATATTGCCCGAACATTTTGTTCCCGTTCCTTCGTGAAGCGGTGAATGATATGGTAACTAAAGGTAGTTTCCCACAATTGTTACTTACACCAATTAACTTTGATGCTGAGTTCGAAGCAAATATGCAGCGTGCTCAAGCAGCTGCTGTTGAAGGTCAAGCTTAAAACTTTAAGCCCTTCAAACATAAAAAAGACCGCTTTTGCGGTCTTTTTTATTGTACTGAATTATTTAAATGCTTTATGGCCTTGCTGCTTAATGGCCTCAAACTTGGCTGAACTTTGTTTGGCTTCCGCAAGTTTCCCTGCCTGTACCAAATGTTGAGCATGTTCAATTTCTTGGTTTAATGCATCAAACTTTTGTTCATATTGTTTCACTTTAACACTGTCTTTTGGTTGTTTCACCAAAGTATCAGGCTTGTTTTGCTTGGCAGTTGCCGCGGCTTTTTGCATTTCAGCTAATGCGGTATTCGCCTCTGTGGCAGTCTTGGCTTGAGTAAAAGCTTTTGAGTTTTTCGCCAAAGATTTCATCGCACCTTCTAGCACTTCCGATGCTTGTGCAAGTCCTGCCAAACATAAACCACTGCTCAACAGCACAACCTTTAATAATCTTTTCATTCTTATTCCTATGAGTTTGCAAAAAAAATGCAGCCTAAGGCTGCATTGAATATCGCAAAAATGAAGACCGATGTAAATTAAAAATCATCATCACTTTCAGGGTCTCGATGTA
This sequence comes from Acinetobacter sp. Gutcm_16, assembly GCF_028649355.1. Classification (NCBI taxonomy): domain Bacteria; kingdom Pseudomonadati; phylum Pseudomonadota; class Gammaproteobacteria; order Moraxellales; family Moraxellaceae; genus Acinetobacter; species Acinetobacter sp. Gutcm_16. The sequence continues at coordinate 119,706 of NZ_JAQSUV010000037.1, forward strand.
AAGCATCGTGAATCGCTTCAACCAACTGCAAAGCAATTTCTTGTTTCGACGCTTTTTCTAGATCGCGCTTTTCCATTTTATAACTTTCTGCAAAAAAGACCGTCATCGCATTTTCATCAGACGCAAAACCAATATCAGGGCGTGACACATCATTACAGGCAATCATATCGAGCTTTTTCGCGACCAATTTACCTGCGGCATATTCCTCGACATTGCGTGTTTCTGCTGCAAAACCCACCATGAACGGGCGTTTATCTTGTTGTGCAATGGTCGCCACAATATCAGGGTTTTTGATTAAAGAAACATTGAGCTCGTCCCCTGCTTTCTTAATCTTATGCTCTGCAACTTCTGCGACACGATAATCAGCAACAGCGGCTGTCGCGATAAACACATCACAGCCTTCATCTAACATTTGCATGCTGGTATCCAGCATTTTCATGGCAGATGAAACATTGATTCGGCGTACACCGTTCGGTGTGTCTAAGCTGACAGGACCTGCAATTAAAGTCACTTTGGCTCCTGCCGCATAACATGCAGCAGCAATGGCAAAACCCATTTTTCCGGTACTGTGGTTGGAAATATAACGCACAGGATCAATCGCTTCACGCGTTGGCCCAGCAGTAATGGTGACTTTTTTACCCGCCAACATCCCAAATTTTTCAGCCATGGCACGCTGCGCTTTATGGAAGTACTCTGTCACTTGATGTGCCAAATCCTCAGGCTCAGGCATACGACCTAAACCGACATCACCACAAGCTTGCGCACCCGCATCTGGCATGATCACATGCACGCCATCTTCCACCAAAGTCGCTAAATTACGCTGCGTCGCTTTTGCTGCCCACATTTGTTGGTTCATGGCTGGTGCGACCCATACAGGGGCTTTGGTGGCTAAATATAAAGTAGAAAGCAGGTCATCGGCTAAACCCGCAGCAAACTTTGCAATGGTGTTGCAACTGGCAGGCGCAACCAAGAGTAAGTCTGCCCAACGTGCCAGCTCAATATGCCCCATGCCCGCTTCGGCTTCAGGGTTGAGAAGTTCTGTATGGACGGGGTTGCCCGACAAAGCTTGAAAAGTTAGTGGCGTAATAAAAGCCTGTGCACCTTCGGTCATCACCACACGGACTTGAAAACCCGCATCTTTTAAACGGCGAACCAAAATGGCACTTTTATAGGCAGCAATACCACCCGTAACAGCTAAAAGGATATTTTTATTTGGAATTACACTGAGATCAAAGCTCACGAACAGGCTACCTTTCTGTTGCAGTGGCGCTCACAATAGCATTAAATAGTCCCGTACCCAATCATCGATTGAGCCCTGTTTCTCAAATTAAGAATAAAAAAGTATAAAATAATGCACTTATCCATAAAAAAATGGCCTGAACAAGAACGGCCACGTGAACGCTTATTACAACAAGGGCCAGCCAGCCTCTCCGATGCAGAACTGTTGGCCATTTTCATCCGTTCGGGTTCAACGCAACATTCTGCGGTCGAATTGGCACGTCTTTTGTTGCAACATTTTGGTAGTCTGAATGCGGTTTTCGATGCTGAACTGCCCGAGCTCAGCCAATTTCACGGCATTGGCCCGACCAAGTATTCACAATTAATGGCCGTCAAAGAACTGGGGCGACGCTACAGTAGCCAGCAGCTCAAGCAACACAAGTTGGAGCTCAATCATTCAGCTCAACTGCTCAATTTTTTACAGTATGAGTTTTCAGGCGAAAACCAAGAGGTCTTTGCAGTGCTTTGCTTGGATGCACATTTAAGAAAAATAAACTTTAAAAAATTGTTCTTTGGTGCAGTCAATTCTTGTGAAATATCGATCAATCAATTGCTCCGTTACTGTATTGCTCAACACGCCACTTTCATGGTGATTGCCCATAATCATCCACTTGGGAAAGCTCAGCCCTCCGCGGCGGACATCGAACTGACAGAGCGTATTCTTCAAGCCAGTCAGCTCGTGGATATTCAACTGATTGATCATTTCATCTTATCGCCCGAAGGTGCTTTTTCTTTTGCTGAACACGGTCTGATCCAATCCGTTTAAATATGCAGACAAATGATTGACAAATACCACGACAAATATGAAGATCAAGCAAAATTTTAAAAGAATTCTAATCACATGATTGTGCGTGATCAGCCCAGTATTTTTAAGGTGCTTTTTTCATGGCGTGGCACCATTCTTCCCAAAGTTTTACCGCCTTTGGGTGTGGTCATGTTGGTCTCTGCCATTATTGGCATTTTGTCCTATGTCGGCTATTTCCACTTCCCTGAACTGCCTTTGGTCGGCTTCACCCTCATTGGGGTGGTGCTTTCCATTTTCCTCGGCTTTAAAAATAGTGCCTGCTATGACCGTTGGTGGGAAGCGCGGAAGTTATGGGGCATTTTAATTGCCAACTCACGTCACTTTGACCGTGACTGTCGTATCTTGACCCAAGGTCGTCGTGAACGTGTAATTCAACATGTGATTGTCTTTGCCAATGTCTTACGTGACCGTTTACGCCATCAAACAGCCAATCCAACAGAATTGGTGCAGACCAGTGGCTTAAGTCAAAATGCACTGACTCAGCTGTATCAACAAGCCAATGCCCCACAGTATACACTCAGTCTGATTCAGTGGGAGTTGATGCAGGCATTAAAAGAAGGTGAAATTAGTGACATTGTCTATGCGCAGCTGAATCAGCACGTTGCTGACTTGAGTGTGGTGCAAACTGGTTGTGACCGTATTGCGACAACGCCGCTACCTTTTGCCTACTCAGTACTACTCAATCGTACGGTGTATTTTTTCTGTCTCATTTTACCGTTTAGCTTGGGTTCAACCTTGGGTATTTTCACCCCACTATTAGTTGGTGTGTTGGCCTATACCTTCTTAGGACTCGATGCTTTGAGTTCGGAAATTGAAGAGCCTTTCGGAACGCAAAGTAATGACTTGCCACTGGACTCGATGGTACGTACTATCGAAATTGAACTGCTTGGGACTTTAGGTAAACCGACCCCACCACCCATTCAAGCACAAGACAATAACTTACTCTAATCGAGCGCATGCTTACCTTCTCTTAGGCTATATAGCTCATGGAGAAGGTGGGAATGGCTAATACGCTTTACACAAAACTTTCCCAAATCCCCACTTGCCCGTCTTTGACTCTGGGAATATTGCCCAGCTTAATCCACGGCATATTGTCACCATGAAAGTCACTCCCGACCGATACTTTTAAACCATGCTCGGCAATCATCCGATCCACCATTTGACGGGTAGATGTCGGTTCGACATTGGGCGGCAACTCAACCGCATCTCCACCAAACTGCGCAAATATTTCAATCAGATAACGAATATTAGTAGCAGATAAATCATACCGTGTCGGATGCGCCAATACGGCAAAACCACCACTGGCATGAATCACTTGAATGGTTTCTTCTAAGCCCAGCCCATCAAATTTTACGTAGGCTTTCTTACCTTCCTTAATATATTTATCAAACGCTTGTTGCGCACGACTCACATACTTTTTTTCAACCAAGGTCTTGGCAATATGCGTTCGAGTCACACGGTCAGGCATCTGTTCAACTTTCGCCAAAACATCGAGATAAATATCTTCACCAATCAATGGAATCAACAAATCACAGATTTGCTTAGCACGTCGCGCACGGATTTGTTTTTGCTGTTCAAGGCATTTTTGCAGTGGTTCTAAGTCTTGCATATTCAATGCAACCACATGCACACCATAGTTTTTCTGGGTTGAGGGTCTCGACCACTGACTCGAAATTTCTACCCCCGAAATAATACGCATCGCATGCGACTTTGCAGCCAACTCTGCCAATGCAAGACCATCCATGGTGTCATGGTCTGTCAAAGCCAAGGTATGGATGCCTTTTTCCGCAGCAGCATCAACCAATTGCTTCGGTGTGAAAGTACCATCAGAAATATTGCTGTGAGTATGTAAATCTACGCCTTCCATCACTTATACTAGCTATTTATTTGAACAGATTTAGATACTCTAACATGAAAGCACTTTTAGACTTTGTGCCGCTGATCATTTTCTTTTATTTATATAAAACTGTAGATCCTAAAAATACTGATCACCCATTGCTCCAATTGATTGGTTCTGCTGGGGGTGTCGATAACAATAATATTCTTGTAGCGACCACAGGTTTGATTATTTCGATGCTAGTAGTTTACGGCGCACTGTTCTTCATGCAAAAGTTCCGTTTAGACAAACAACAGTGGATTGTGTTGTTTATGACGGTTATTTTCGGCGGTGTCACCTTAATGCTGTCGGATGATTTTTATATCAAACTCAAAGCGGCCTTACTGAATATTATCTTCTCAGGCGCTTTCTTACTTTCTCCTTATTTTGGCAAAGAACGCAAACCGCTAATCAAACGCTTGTTCGGCCCAATCTTCAATTTAACCGACGCAGGTTGGATAAATTTAAACTTTGCATGGGCTGCTATGTTTGCCCTCATGTCTTTTTTACATGTATTTTTCGCATTTTTATTTATGGACGGAAAATATTGGGGAGAATTCACGGCTTTTGGTGACATGATCGTGATGTTTTCCTTTATCATTATTCAGTTTATTGTATTGCGTAAATACTTTAAATCTTCTGAAGAGTAATTTAGCCAGAACATACATCGAGAACTCTTATGCCGCTATTCGTCGTCACATGTACCGATCAAGAAGGTACAGTCGAAAAACGTCTTGCTACACGTCCAGAACATCTTGCTCGTTTACAAAAGCTCAATGATGAAGGTCGTTTAATTGTTGCAGGAGCGATGCCGAAAGATCCAAGCAATCCGCAAGCAGGCTTTTACGGCAGTACAATCATTGTTGACTTTGACTCACGTGAAGCACTCGATGTCTGGTTACAGGAAGAGCCATTCTTAAAAGCAGGGGTTTATCGTCAGATTGATGTTAAACCATTTAATAAAGCATTCCCTCAAGGATAAGGTCATGCGCGTTGTTGTCACAAGCTTATTGGGCTTATCTCTTCTTTCTTCTATGGCGTGGGCCGTTGAAACCGCTCCTGCCCCGAGTGTAGCCCCTGCTGTACCAGCAACGACTGCCACACCTGTTCAAGTGCAAGGCAGTGCAACTCAGCCGAAAATCATTCCTGCGGTGGCCACAGTTAGCCCAACAGGCCAACCGCAAGAAGCCAAACCACTCACCGCTGAACAACTTGCCAAAAACAAAGCATTGCAAGATGCCAAAGTCAAAGCACTGGTCAAAGACCAAGCTTCACGTCTTGCCCAATTGGAAAAAGCCAATCTCGATGCTTTGGCGCAAAACCAAGAGCTACAACTCAAAAATGATAGCCTCGGTGTACAAGTACAAGTCTTACAAAGCGAACGCAGTGCGCAAATGTTCCTCTACGGCGCGGCGACCATCGCTGTTGGCGTATTACTGGGTTTCTTAATTGCCAGTTACGTTTATACCAAACGTCGTCGTCAGTGGTAAGCTAAGCCCTATTGAAAACAATAGGGTGCTGTGGTTGTGTCGCGTGCAATTCAAACTGCCGATTTAGAATGGCAACAGATTGATGGCATAGATGTGCCAGTCTCAAAACAATTTGGCGATGTCTATTTTTCCAAGGACAATGGTCTACTCGAAACTCGCCATGTGTTTTTAAATGGTAATGATTTATCTGAGCGTCTGTCCAATCTTCAGCCCTTTGAATATTTTAGTGTTGGTGAAACAGGTTTTGGCACAGGGCTCAACATCTTGGCGCTTTGGCAACTTTGGCAACAGGTTCGCCCAAATAACCACAGCCACCTTCATGCCATTTCAGTTGAAAAATTTCCGCTGTCTAAAACTGATCTGATACGTGCACTCAATGTCTGGCCTGAACTCAAACCGATCGCCGATCAACTGATTGCACAGTATCCGCATCTGATTGCGGGTTGTCATCGCCTGAGCTTCCCTGAGGAACGTTTCAGCCTTGACCTTTGGTTAGGCGATGCTCACGATGTTTTTCCCAGTATGGCAAAAACCAGTCGCGTTAACGCATGGTTCCTCGATGGTTTTGCACCTGCCTGTAACCCAGACATATGGGAAGAGCAAGTACTGAATCACATCGTTCGCCTATCTGGTATTGGAACGACATTTTCTTCATTTAGTGTCGCAGGCGTGCTCAAACGTGGTTTAACACAGCATGGTATTTCTATTTCACGTCCGCGTGGCTATAAGCATAAACGCGAAATGCTCAAAGCCATCTGGTTACCTGCTGAGCCTGAAAACACATCAGACGCTGTAGATACCCAATCAGTATTGAATCAAAATCGACCTGATCAAGTACTACACGCTTTTAAGCAACGCCAAATTGCTATCATTGGCGCAGGGATTGCAGGTTTAAGTAGTGCATGGGCCTTTGCTGAGCGCGGGCATGAAGTCACGCTCTACGACCAATCTGAGCCACTTGCAGGAGGTTCAGGCAATCCGCTGGCCTTACTCAACCCCAAACTTTGTCCGATTGAACAAAGTCATGAACATTTAATGACTTTAGCTTGGCAACATGCTTTACAGCACTATCCCAAGTTTAAGGCTTTTCGCCCCATTCAAGTACATCAACTGGCGCTGAAAAAAGCCGAAGACTTACTCGATCTCGAACAACAATACCCTGCGGATCTTTTGACAGCCGAAACCGCTGCTGATTCTGCGTTAATCACCGAATATCCCAGTCTGAATCTAACTGAAGCCGGCGCTGTCTCACCACATCAACTCAAAGATCAAATCTTAGCGCATCCGCTCATTCAGTTCGTACAAGCCAACATTACTCAAATCCACCCAGAGCACAATGAACTTTTCAATGAACAAGCCCAATCTTTAGGTCAGTTTGATCATGTGATTGTGTGTTGTGCGCGCCACACGGCTGCTTTCTTTGAGCAATATCCTGTGTTGAAGCCCATTCGCGGACAAGTCAGTTGGGTGGAGAACACCACACAACCTTTGACCCTCAATCAAGCTTATAGCTATGGCGGCTATTGTATGCAGCTTGATACTCAACAACTCATCTTAGGTGCATCCTTCTATCCCAATCGGGACGACAGCGATGTTTTACTTGAAGACCATGTGCATAACTACGAGCTTATCCACAGTGTCTTTCCAGATTATGCACAATCGCTTCCTGATGTGACGACTTGGCAAGGCCGTGCATCTGTTCGCGCGCAAAGTTTGGACTATTTTCCAGTCCTTGGAAAAATGTCTGAACAGACTGAAATTTATAGCTTTGCTGGCTTGGGTTCTAAAGGCTTTTTGTTTGCCCCTTTATGTAGTGAAATTTTAGCGGCGCAGATACTGAAAGAGGCCTGTCCCGTTCCTGAGTCACTGCTACAAAAGCTCAGTCCGACCCGATTCCATAAAAAGCTCAAAGCCAAAAAGCCTTATTTTAAAGCGCAGTCTTAGTTCTGCTTATGACTCAAGTACAGCATATGGCGCTATAAATAGAGAAATGTAAATTTCTAAGACATTAAAAAAGCGCCTTACGGCGCTTTTTTTGCTTCTGCTTAATTACTTTGTTCTAAGACTAAACCAGCAGCACGAGCAGCACGGGTACCACCCATTAAAATCACATACTCACGCGCACTGTCAAAACCTTCGAGTAACTCTGCAGCACGTGGCGCTTTACTACCGCCACCACATAAAATGTAAATCGGTTGATCCGTCGACACTTGAGTAAGGCTCTGTGCTGAAAGTTCTGTGATTGGCTGATTAATCGCCCCTTTCACGTGTGCTTCAGCATAAGCACTTGAATCGCGTACATCCCAGATGATCGCATCCTCTGGGAACTCAAATGTTGTAATTTCTTGTTTACGGATCATTGCGCACTCCTTTGATGTAAACAACACTTGGCAAATGAAGAAAACATCCCTAGCATCTCAGATATTCTTTCCATTTGTAAAGGTTTAATCCATGCCATCTTTTGATATTGTTTCAGAATTAGAAATTTTTGAAGTAAATCATGCCGTTCAGAACACCCAAAAGGAAATCGCAACCCGTTTCGACTTCCGTGGTCAGGATGTTTCTATTGAACTCAATGAAAAAAACAAAGAAATCAAAATCTCAACTGAAAGTGATTTCCAGTGTGAACAAGTTTATACCATGTTAGAGAACCATTTCTTTAAGCGTAAAGTCGATATTCAAGCGCTTGATCCACAAAAAATGACTGCTTCAGGTAAAAATGTACTTCAAGTGGTGAAATTAAAAGATGGACTTGACTCAGATACCGCAAAAAAAATTAACAAGGCCATTAAAGAAAGCGGCATTAAAGTGCAATCTTCAATTCAAGGCGACAAAATTCGTGTGACTGATAAAAAGCGCGATACATTACAGCAAGTAATGACCTTTTTAAAAGAACAACAATTTGGTCTGCCTTTACAATTCAATAACTTTAAAGACTAATACTCTTGTTTGATCATTTGAGGTAACTATGCCAAAGGCCAATCGCTTATCAAAACTTGTAAAAACCACGTCACGCTTGCCGAAAGCATTGCGTACGCGATTATGGAGTCAAGCTTTTGGTCGCATAGTTCCCATGGTCGGCAGTGCCAATATTCGTTATTTGCAAGTCAGTCACAGTGAAGTCGTAGTCAAAATCGAAAATCACCGTGCCATGCAAAACCATATTGGTCAACTGCATGCCTGTGCCATGGCCTTGATTGCTGAAACGGCAACAGGCTTTGTAACAGGGATGAATGTGCCTGACCATTGCATCGTTCTGATTAAAAGCATGCACGTTGACTTTAAACGTCCGAGTAAAGGTGCCATGACAGCGACAGCCACCTTAACACCAGAACAACAGCAGCTGATGCAAACCACCGCCAGAGGTGAAACTTTAGTTTCTGTGACAGTGATGGATGAATCGGGTGAAGCACCTGTTCAATGTAAAATGTTATGGGCATGGCTCGACAAAGCATCATTAAAAAAGTAAATATAACTTACTGTTTAGTACAGTATAAAATTTACAACAATACGCTAAAGCTGCGACTAAAACTTACTATATCTTTGTTTCGACTCAGCTCAAAATCATGCTACATAACATGAATATTTGAGCTGACTTGATGAAAAAAAGACTAATTTTAGCGACTGCCTTATTTTCTTTAGGGCTGATGGCCTGCCAACAGCACAATCCCGCCAATACATCGGTTTTAACAACGCCGAGTCACCGTTCTGCCTCTACCCTGACCGAACAAAATAAAAAAATTGTGGTGGACTTTTATGAAGGAGTTTTTAGCAAACATCAGGTTCAAACCTATTCTGACCGCTATATTGGTATACAATACATTCAACATAATCCCTATGTGGCAGACGGCAAAGCACCTTTTGTAAACTACTTCACCCAGTATTTTAAAGAACATCCAGATGCAAAAAATACCATCAAACGTGTCGTGGCCGAAGGTGATTTGGTGGTGCTCCATGTACATTCCACTCAAAATGCACAAGATCGTGGTGAAGCCGTTGTCGATATTTTCCGCGTCGAACAAGGCAAAATTGTAGAACATTGGGATGTGATACAAAGCATTCCCGCTGAGTCTGCCAACCGCAATAGTATGTTTTAATCCATCGGACTGCATTAAATAGCAAAAAAAGCCAGTAATTACACTGGCTTTTTGCAGACTGACTCAAACCTTAGTTGGATTGGCTCGCAAGGAACTTTTCTTTAACATCCGCTGGAATCTGACGCTTATTGCCTTTGACATCAACCGCAACAAAGGTAAATACACCTTCAGTCACACGTACAGGCGGACGTGAACTGTCATGACTATCCCATACTTCAATTTCCATCTGAATAGACGTATTGCCCACTTTTAACAGTTTAGTATAACAACTAATGACATCGCCGACTTTCACTGGAACTAAGAACGTCATCTGATTAATTGAAATCGTTGCACAGCGTCCCTTACTAAAACGCTCTGCGTGAATTGCACCCGCCAAATCCATTTGTGACACAATCCAACCACCAAAAACATCTCCACTCCAGTTGGTATCGGCTGGCATTGCAATTGTCTGAAGAGACAACATCCCTTCTGGTTTCACATGAATCTCTGACACGTTGACTCCAATTTTCATTATGACTGGGCTTGCAACTGTTGATCTAACCATTGTTGCAATTGTGGCGCACGGAGCGCACCGCTTATTCTAGCAATTTCGGTGGTTTTATTCATTAAAACTAGGGTCGGAATGCTACGTACGTTAAACGCACTGCTCAATCGCGGAGACTCTTCGGTATTAATTTTAGCAAAAATAACCTGCGGATTTTGCTTGGCCACTTCAGCAAAGTGCGGAGCCATCATTTTACATGGACCACACCACTCTGCCCATAAATCAATAAACACAGGCAAATCGCTATGGCTAATGAACTGGCTAAAATTCTGCTCATTCAACTCAATCGGCGCCGCAGGTAAAAGCGCTGCATGGCACTGACCGCAGCTCGGATTGGCACTCAATTTCTCTTCAGGCACACGATTTTTGGCTAAACAAGTAGGACAGACGATAATCATTTAGTTGACTCCAATATGTTGATGTAAGAATTCTAATTGGGTCGAAATGGCTTTTTCAAACCAACTGGCATGATAAATATCAAAATGCTGCATCTCCCATTCATGATATTGAACAAAAGGGGCAATATTGGTCGCTGCTTCACGACTGGATTCAATCGGAATTAAACTATCATGCTTGGCTGCAATGAACAGTACAGGAATATTAATTTGCCTAACATTTTGAATGGGACGATAACGAATTAAATTAAAAAATAATCGGGCAGGTATCTCACCACTCCAATAATAATCAGGATTAATAATCGAACGATACCCCAAATAGGCATCTTGCGTTGGCAAAAAACATAACTCTCGTGGATCAACCACAGGTAAAGTGGTCGGGGACATTCCCACTTTTCCCCCCATATAATCTTGGCTGGATAGTTTTAAGGCTTTGGGGAACTGTTGCAAAGGATATAACTTAGCACTTGCTGCCCCATCCACAAAAGGCACTTGCGCTATCACGGCCTGTACATTTTTGAACTCTGCTGCAATATCGAGCACATAACCACCACTGAGCGCTGTCCCCCACAGCACGATCCGTCGACTATCGATCGACTTACGTTCTTTGAGGTGGTTAATCATGGTCCGCCAATCTTCAAGCTGCTTCTTAATCGAGACCAACTCTCGTGGACGTCCAGTACTCCCGCCCCAATAACGGTAGTCAAATAACACGACTGCATAACCCGCTTGTGCAAAACGCTGCGCAAATTGGATCAGTTTGAATTGGCGCAGCCCAGCCAAACCATGGGCCATAACAATCACTGCTGGCTTTTCTTCAGTTTTCGGACGATAAAAATCCGCAGCAATGACCTCTTGGCCACTTTTGACATATAGCGGTTCAACGGTATAGGCGTGCATACCTGCTCCATTGCGTTATTTTATGGTTGTAATCGCTTATAAATATTTCAACAGCATAGGCTGAACTTTCAGCTTAATGCTATCATAAAGCATATCTCGATTAGTTTAATTTTGGAGTGACAGCATGAGCGAAAATGTAGGCTTTGCAGGTCAAATTGGCCCAGAACATTTGGTTCAAGTGGTTGAAAAAGGGTTTAAATCTGTGATCAATAACCGCCCAGATATGGAAGGTGGTCCAGAACAACCAACTAGCGCTCAAATTGAAGAAGCAGCTCGTGTTGCAGGTCTAGATTATGTCTATCAACCTGTAGTTGCAGGACAAATCACAGAAGTTGATGTACGCACTTTTGCTAATCATTTCAATGAGCTACCAAAACCTGTTTTAATGTTCTGCCGTACCGGTAATCGCTCAAACAATTTATATCAACTTGCGAAACAAATGGACCTGTTAGATGACTAAACGGTTGTTTAAAAGTGTCATCTGCACTGCTCTGATTTTAACGAGCAGCGCATTGTGGGCGGCAACGAATAACCTGAGTCAAGCACTCAGCCCGCAGCTCAGCGTTTCAGGGGAAATGACCCAAGACAAGTTTCAACAGTTGATAAAACAAGGTTTTAAGTCGGTCATTGTCAACCGACCAGATCAAGAACAAGGCAATACCGTTCGCGTTGATCAACTGCGTAATATTGCGGAACAGTCCAAAGTCAGCGTAATTTACCAACCGGTTACCAGCAGTAAAATTTCTGAAACAGACGTGGTCGAATTTGCTAAATATTATAATGAATTGCCCAAGCCTATTTTAATGGTCTGTAAGAGTGGTGCTCGCTCTAGTCTGCTGTTCAATCAGGCAAAACAACGAGGATTACTCCATGAATAAACTGTTGCTGCTTTTACTCTGCTGTACCTTAATGACAGCATGTAGTTCAATGAATGTACGTCCTACCGTTGGGGTAAGCGTTGGTACTGGCTTATAAGTCAAATGAAAGTAAAGACGGCATCTAGTGCCGTTTTTTTACAAAATATAATCATCTACAGTCCTGAATATGTTAACTATAGAGTATGTCTCGCTTAGATAAACGTTTGCTTATGTATGATCTGATTATTATTGGGGCTGGAACTGCGGGTATCGCAGCCTACCAACAAGCCGTGAAGTCCACACAAAATCTATTAATCATTAATGATGGGCCATGGGACACCACTTGTGCGCGTGTCGGCTGCATGCCGTCAAAAGTGCTGATTTCTACAGCAAATCGCATGCATGATATTCAACATGCTGATCGTGTCGGATTGCAAGTAGAGTCAAAAATAGACCGCAGTCAGGTCATGCAACACGTACAAAAACTCCGTGATCGCTTTACTCATAGTACCCTTAAAACCGTAGAGAGCTGGCCTGAGTCCCATAAAATTAAGGGCCGTGCTCGCTTTGTCGATTCAAAAACGGTCGAAGTTAATGGGCAACACTACCAAGCCAAAAGCTTTATTTTAGCTGTAGGCTCCACACCTAGCTTTGACCCAGCATGGAAGAATGAACTCGGTGATCGGCTCATCACCTCCGATCAAATCTTTGAACTCAATGCTTTACCCAAATCTTTAGCAGTGATTGGGAGCGGCGTCATCGCAATTGAACTTGCGCAAGCCATGCAACGACTTGGCGTCAATACCACTGTCTTTGCACGTAGTCGTAAAGTCGGCGTTCTGACCAGTCCGAAATTACAGCAGTTGGCACAAACAGAAATTAGCACCGAACTTGAGATCAAGTTCGAAGTTTTACCCACAGAGGTTAAATATATAAATAATCAAGTTGAACTTAGGTTTACTGAAAATGGTCAGCCTAAAACACTCAACGTCGATTATTTATTGGTTGCCACAGGACGAAGTAGTCTTTTAAATACCCTTAAACTCGAAAATATCGACACCTCATTCACAGACTTAAAACATTTACCTGTTGATCCTGAAACCAAACAACTCGCTGACTACCCGATTTTTATCATTGGCGATGCACATACTGATACTCCACTACAGCATGAAGCCGCACACGAAGGTAAAGTCTCGGTCAAAAATGCATTAAATTTCCCTACTATAGAATCATGTAAGACCCTAATACCCTTAGGCATCGTTTTTAGTAGCCCAGAAATGGCAATGGTTGGACAAAACTTTAAGCAACTACAAAGTGCACCTATCAATTTTGTCATCGGTGAAGTCTCTTATGCTAAACAAGGACGTGCATTGGTTCTGGGTAAGAACCATGGAGCCATAGAAGTGTATGTGGATAAAAGCAGCCGAAAGCTACTGGGTGCTGAATTACTCACAGAGTCTACTGAACATTTGGCCCATTTACTGGCATGGATGATTGCAGAACAACTGACCGTCGATGAAATTTTGGAAAAACCGTTTTATCACCCAACCCTTGAAGAAGGTTTAAGAACAGCATTAAAACATGCACGTCGACAGCTAGATACGATACCTAAACTGCGAAACTCATGATGCATGTTCTTTTCATAAGGTTTTCTGTGTGCAATTAAATGATTTCATCAACGTTGTGCAGCAAACTATAAATCATTCGCGGCATGCGTTGATTTAATTACAAGATACACGCCTTATTAGATTAGCGGTAAAGTACTTATTTTAGTGCGTAACTTAACTGATCTAAAACACATTAATACCCGTAATAAACCATGTGTTGTAATACATAAGTCAGTCATTCCTGATCCATTTTCGCTTCAGAAACAACTTGGCTTTTTGATATGAAATAAAATAATAATTAACAATAAAGGCCTAATTTAAATTA
>NZ_JAQSUV010000037.1:133929-188784 GCF_028649355.1 Acinetobacter sp. Gutcm_16
ATTATGCAGTTACTTTAGCAACTACACCAGCACCAACTGTACGGCCACCTTCACGGATCGCAAAACGTAGACCTGGGTCCATTGCGATTGGGTGGATTAATTCTACTGACATTTCTACGTTGTCACCAGGCATAACCATTTCAACGCCATCTTGCAATTTGATCGCGCCAGTTACGTCAGTTGTACGGAAGTAGAACTGTGGACGGTAACCGTTAAGGAATGGAGTGTGACGACCACCTTCTTCTTTAGAAAGTACGTATACTTCTGCATCGAATTTAGTGTGCGGCTTGATTGCACCTGGTTTAGCAAGTACTTGACCACGTTGTACGTCTTCACGTTTAGTACCACGTAGAAGAACACCACAGTTCTCGCCCGCACGACCTTCGTCTAGAAGTTTACGGAACATTTCTACGCCAGTTACAGTTGTTTTAACTGTATCTTTGATACCAACGATTTCAACTTCTTCGCCTACTTTCACAATACCAGTTTCTACACGGCCAGTTACTACTGTACCACGACCAGAAATAGAGAATACGTCTTCGATTGGCATTAAGAATGCTTGGTCGATTGCACGTACTGGCTCTGGAATGTAAGTATCAAGTGCGTCAACAAGCGCAACAACTGCTTCTTCGCCATACTGACCAGCGTCACCGTTAAGTGCAAGAAGAGCTGAACCACGGATAACTGGAGTGTCATCACCTGGGAAGTCATAAGTAGAAAGAAGTTCACGAACTTCCATTTCTACTAATTCAAGAAGTTCTTCATCATCAACAAGGTCACACTTGTTAAGGAATACAAGAATGTAAGGTACACCAACCTGACGAGAAAGAAGGATGTGTTCACGAGTCTGTGGCATTGGACCATCAGTCGCTGCACATACAAGGATCGCGCCGTCCATCTGAGCAGCACCAGTAATCATGTTTTTAACATAATCGGCGTGGCCCGGGCAGTCTACGTGTGCGTAGTGACGAGTTGGAGAATCGTATTCTACGTGTGAAGTATTAATTGTAATACCACGTGCTTTTTCTTCTGGTGCAGAGTCAATTGCAGCGTAGTCTTTCGCTTCGCCACCGAATTTCTTCGCACATACAGTTGCAATTGCAGCTGTTAAAGTTGTTTTACCATGGTCAACGTGACCGATTGTGCCCACGTTAACGTGTGGCTTATTACGTTCAAACTTAGCCTTAGCCATGAGATCTTCCTTTTTAAACTACTCATGCAGGATCACTGCATGAGCACTTGGTTTTTAACTATGAATTAGTTTGGGCTTATAGTAATCGAAAGATTACTCGTCGTCACCTTTTTTACCGCCAGACTGGAATTTAGAAATGATGCCTTCAGCCACGTTACGTGGAGTTTCAGCATATTTAGCAAATTCCATAGAGTATGTTGCACGGCCTTGAGACATAGAACGCATTTGAGTCGCGTAACCAAACATCTCTGCAAGTGGAACTTCAGCTTTAATTGCTTTAGTACCGCCAGGCAAGTCATCCATACCTTGAACCATACCACGACGACGGTTTAAGTCACCCATGATATCGCCCATGTAGTCTTCTGGAGTTTCTACTTCAACTTTCATGATCGGTTCAAGCAAGATAGGATCTGCTTTCATGAAACCGTCACGGAATGCGTAAGAACCTGCCATCTTGAACGATAATTCGTCCGAATCGACATCGTGGTAAGAACCGTCAAACAATGTAGCTTTAATGCCAACAACTGGGTAACCAGCAAGGACACCATTCTTCATACGCTCTTGGATACCTTTATCCACAGCACCGAAGAATTCTTTAGGAACTACACCACCAACAACTTCTTCAGCGAACTCGTAGTCTTTACCAGCATCAGCATCCATTGGCTCTAAACGTACGTATACGTGACCAAATTTACCTTTACCACCAGTTTGACGAACGAATTTACCTTCTTGTTCAACTGACTTTTTGATCGTTTCACGGTAAGAAACCATTGGTTTACCAATGTTTGCTTCAACACCGAATTCACGCTTCATACGGTCAACAATAATGTCAAGGTGAAGTTCACCCATACCAGCGATGATTGTTTGACCTGACTCTTCATCAGTACGAACGCGGAATGATGGATCTTCCTTAGCCAAACGACCTAAAGCAATTGACATTTTTTCTTGGTCAGCTTTAGTTTTTGGTTCAACAGCCAATGCAATTACTGGCTCTGGGAATTCCATACGCTCAAGTGTGATGACATTTTTCTCATCACAAAGTGTATCACCTGTAGTTACGTCTTTAAGACCTACACACGCAGCGATATCACCCGCACGAATTTCTTCAACGTCTTGACGATCGTTCGCGTGCATTTGCACGATACGGCCGATACGTTCACGTTTAGATTTAACTGGGTTATAAACAGAATCACCTTGTTTAAGAACACCAGAGTAAACACGTACGAAAGTTAAGTTACCTACGAATTTGTCGTTCATGATTTTGAACGCAAGTGCAGAGAACGGAGCTTCGTCAGATGCTTCACGAATCGCTTTAGTTTCAGCTTTATCGTCAAGAACACCTTCAATCGCTTTAACTTCTGTAGGCGACGGTAAGAATTCAATTACTGCGTCCAACATACGTTGAACACCTTTGTTTTTGAATGCTGTACCACAAAGCATTGGTTGAATTTGACAAGCCAAAGTTTGAACACGTAGACCATTAACGATATCTTCTTTAGAAAGATCGCCTTCTTCTAGGTATTTGTCCATTAGCTCTTCAGAAGCTTCAGCAGCAGCTTCAACCATGTTTACACGCCATTCTTCAGCAGTAGCTTGAAGTTCAGCCGGGATTTCACCGTATTCAAACTTCATACCTTGTGAAGCTTCGTCCCAAATGATCGCTTTCATTTCGATCAAGTCGATTACGCCTTGGAAGTTTTCTTCAGCGCCAACAGGGATTACTACAGGTACTGGAGATGCACCTAAACGTGTCTTCATTTGTTCAACAACACGGAAGAAGTTGGCACCAGTACGGTCCATCTTGTTCACGAATGCTAAACGAGGCACTTGGTATTTGTTCGCTTGACGCCATACAGTTTCAGACTGAGGTTGTACACCACCTACAGCACAGTAAACCATACACGCACCATCAAGAACACGCATAGAACGTTCAACTTCAATTGTGAAGTCAACGTGTCCCGGTGTATCAATTACGTTGATACGGTGTTCAGGGAACTGTTTAGACATACCTGACCAGAATGTAGTCGTAGCAGCAGAAGTAATGGTAATACCACGTTCTTGCTCTTGCTCCATCCAGTCCATTGTTGCTGCACCATCGTGTACTTCACCAATTTTGTGAGATACACCTGTGTAGAACAAAATACGTTCTGTAGTCGTGGTTTTACCAGCATCAATGTGCGCAGAAATACCAATGTTACGATAACGAGAAATTGGGGTTTGACGAGCCATGATTTCTTGCATTCCTAAATTTTGTTGTTTAAAACAGGCGCTTTAAGCTGACGAACAGCTTAAAGCGATTCGATGACAGTTTGGCGTAAGCCAAGCTATCACCCTCCTGAATAGGGGCTGTTTTAGTCGCTTAGAAGCGGTAGTGAGAGAATGCTTTGTTGGCTTCAGCCATACGATGCACGTCATCACGTTTTTTAACCGCTGCGCCTTTACCTTCAGCTGCATCAAGCAACTCACCAGCAAGACGTAAAGCCATAGTTTTTTCAGAACGCTTAGCAGCAGCATCTACTAACCAACGCATAGCTAGAGCAGTACGACGGGATGGGCGTACTTCCATAGGTACTTGATAAGTAGCACCACCAACACGGCGTGCTTTTACTTCAACCATAGGACGAACTTTTTCAAGAGTAGTCTCGAAAAATTCAACTGGGTCTACTTTGTTTTTTTCTTGAACGCGGTCTAAAGCACCGTAAACGATACTTTCAGCAATAGATTTTTTACCATCTTGCATTACGTGGTTCATGAATTTAGCGATTGTTTGGCTGCTGAACTTAGGATCCGGAAGGATTTCACGAGCAGCAACTACGCGACGTCTTGGCATTTTAAACTACCTATATATATGACACTTCAGGTTAATCCAGCCGTAGCACAAAGTGTCATGTGCTTTCGCTGGCCTTACTACACGTCGCTTGAATTTCACAAAATTAATGCAGAAATCAGACAAGCGAGACGATAAAGGATTGCAGTTCTAGCGAACTAAGAAGTTAATCTCGAAAGATTATTTCTTAGGACGTTTAGTACCGTATTTAGAACGAGACTGGTTACGATCTTTCACACCAGCACAGTCTAAAGAACCACGAACGGTATGGTAACGTACACCTGGTAAGTCTTTAACACGACCACCACGGATAAGAACAACACTGTGCTCTTGTAGGTTGTGGCCTTCACCACCGATGTAGCTAGAAACTTCAAAGCCAGAAGTTAAACGCACACGGCAAACTTTACGCATTGCTGAGTTAGGTTTTTTAGGTGTAGTTGTGTAAACACGTGTACAAACACCACGACGTTGTGGACAAGCCTTCAACGCAGGAACTTTAGATTTTTCAACTAAAGTCGTACGACCCTTACGGATCAACTGATTTGTTGTTGCCATTTGGCAATTCTCCCGTTAATAAAAAACCCAAAAAAAGACGACTTTTTGAGGGCATGCAATTGTAAGCTAAGACGTAAAAATGGTCAACATTTCAAACTACATGTAATGTTGACCAAATCAGGGCTTTTACAAATTTCTATCTATTTTAAAGGGTTTATTTTTTACTTGGTGCATTTCGTCTTTTTGTAACCTTTTTTTCCGTCGGCTCTACCGCAGATTTTGCTGTGACTTTTGAAGCAGTATTAGGTTCATTTGGTGCTAAAGACTCATTATTATTCTGTGTAGCCTCCTCCACTGGATATAAATCTGCAAGATCTTCTTCCACGTGTAGGGCTGGTTGCTGCGGTGCGACAGCATCATGGGGTTCAACCATTTGATCTGCGAGCTGTTCCAGCCCTTGTTGAACACGTTCTTCGGTTGCGACAGGCGCTGTGACTTTGTCGGACTTTTTCTGAACTTTTACTTTAGCAATACTTTGATGACCATTTAACTCTACTTCAGCTCCAAGCTTCAAATCTGGGCTATCGGTCTCTGATGTACTGCGCTGTGACAATAGTCTTGGCGAGGCTTTCACCAAAAGCTCAAGTGAGCGTTCATATGCTGTTAAAGCACTCAGGCTGGTATCTTTTTGTTGAATGATATACTGGCGGGCTTGTGAAAAAACCAGTTGTGCTTTTTGATGTACATCATCAACAAGGCGCCAACTATAGGCTGCACTCACTCCTGCACTGGCAATTGGTGTGAGTTTTGCCAGCTTATTCAGTAGCGATAGATTGGCAATCGACTGTCCCCATTTCAGCTGACCATCGGCATTGGTCAACCATTTCTTTAAGGCTTCAATATCATTGCTTGAACCTAAAAGCTGTTGTAACTGAGAGACATCATGGGTTTGCAAGGTACTTGAAATGGCTTTTATCGCCATCAACAAAGTTTGTTTTTCCGCAATCAGCCCAAGATCAATCTGTTTAAAAATAAACTGGACGATGTCTTGATCAGATTCTTTAGTTAAATCAAAGCCATAAGAACGCCCCACCTGATAAATCATACGTAACGACATTACCAAGGAAGCGGGTACATCTACGGTTGAGCCCACAAAGCCCGTTGCTCCAGTCAGTGCACCTTGCAAGATAGCAATAATTTTATTTTGTTCGGACAATGCCTGACTAATCCGTTTTGAACGGTCGACATCTTGGGTCAGCATTTCTAAATCACGCACGCCTGCTTCATCTAAAACGGCATCAACCGAGCTCATACTCGAGCTAAATTGATTGAGCTGGCTAAAAAAATAATCTGCGGCTTTATCGGAAAGTTGTGGCGACACAAAATGTGCCACTCGATTTGCGTTGACATAATGACGTCCTAATAAATGACGTGATACTGTCGGCAGATGGTCTCTTAAGACTTGCTGCGGGTGTTCATAACGCTTATTTTTCGATTTTGTTTTTGTACTCGCACTATCACCAGTTGTAGCATTGGTCAGTGCTGAGGCCGTATCTGGGCTCACTTGGTTTAATATGTTTAAACCTGTATGGCTGAGCTTTTTAGCCACTCCGAAGGCATTTGAAAAGAAACCACTGCGCTGTTTATTGTTTGAATCCGCCATTCCGTACCCCGTACTTTATAATCTTACATTTCTAGCTAAATACTAGGTGTAGTACGCATTTATCTCAATAAGAATATGTGTCTTTTAGTAAAGTTGAAATGCCCTGCTCCCGATTTTAAGACAAGTCAAATTGGCATAGGATTTGCCATAAGAATTAAAAATTCTTTCTGCTATTATGATCTGCATTGAAAACATAAG
Organism: Acinetobacter sp. Gutcm_16; assembly: GCF_028649355.1. NCBI lineage: Bacteria > Pseudomonadati > Pseudomonadota > Gammaproteobacteria > Moraxellales > Moraxellaceae > Acinetobacter > Acinetobacter sp. Gutcm_16. Next base: position 140,305 of record NZ_JAQSUV010000037.1, read on the forward strand.
AGTTGCAATTGGCTTAGAAATAAATTGTTGATTCATCTTTAAGCGCAACTCTGCAAAACCACCATATAAGGGATCTTTAAATGAAACGTGTAGTAATCACTGGCATGGGTATCAACTCATGTATCGGTAATACTTTGGAAGAAGTTACTCATGCATTACAAAACGGGATTTCTGGGACACGTTTTAACCCAACCTATGCTGAACTCAATTTTAAAAGCCATATCAGCGCTGCTGCTGAACAAGACTTTGATGGCATCGACCGTAAGCTAAAACGCTTTATGGGTGTTTGTGCCATGTATGCATACAATGCTGCGGTTGCTGCGGTTGAAAATGCAGGCTTAACAGCAGAGCAAATTGGTGGCAACCCACGCTATGGTATCGCGGGCGGTTCAGGTGGTGGTTCAACTGCGTCTGTAGTTGAAATGAAAGAATTGTTAGACACCAAAGGCGCACGTAAAGTTGGTCCGTTCTTCGTACCACGTAATATGTCGAACACAATTACGGCAAACGTTGGTGTTGCTTTTAAAATGCAAGGTGTTGCACACACCATTACCAGCGCATGCGCAACGTCTGCTGATGCAATTGGTTATGCCTATAACCTGATTCAATTGGGCAAGCAAGACCTCATGCTTGCAGGCGGTGGTGAAGAAGATCACTGGTCTCAAAGCCTGTTATTTGATGCAATGGGTGCACTGTGCTCAAAATACAATGACACGCCAGAAACAGCGTCTCGTCCTTACTCTGCTGACCGTGACGGTTTTGTGATTGCTGGCGGTGGCGGATTTGTAGTACTTGAGTCTTTAGAACATGCGCAAGCACGTGGTGCCAACATTTTGGCTGAAGTTGTAGGCTATGCGGCAAACTCTGACGGTGCAGACATGGTTGCGCCATCGGGTGAAGGTGCGACACGTTGTGTACTGATGGCACTTGAAGAAGCAAAACAACACGGCGTAAACAAAATTGACTATGTGAATACGCATGGTACGTCGACACCTGCTGGTGACATCACTGAATTAAAAGCAATGGAACGTGCATTTGGCGAAGGTCAAGTTCCTCCACTCAGCTCGACCAAGTCAATGACAGGTCATAGCTTAGGTGCTGCTGGCGTACAAGAAGCAATCTACTCTGTTCTAATGATGCAAAATGACTTTATTGCACCAAACATCAACGTGACTGAACTGGATGAAGGCGCAAAACCATTTGATATCGTGCTTGAAAAACGTGACGCAAAATTGAATACTGTGATGAGTAACAGTTTCGGTTTTGGCGGCGTAAATGCATGTCTCATTTTCAAAAAGTGGGAAGGCTAAGCCGCCCATTTTAGGGTGACTTGATGGATGCTCCTTCTGATGCTTTCTTGTGGGTAAAAGCATTACATATTATTGCCGTGGTGTGTTGGTTCGCTGCATTGTTCTACTTACCACGGCTCTATGTTTACCATGCCATGAGTGATGATGCCGTCAGTCATCAACGTTTTGAGGTCATGGAACGCAAGTTGTACCGTGGCATTATGTGGCCGTCGATGATTGCAACTCTGATCACGGCACACTTCTTGGTCGATTGGGGTGATGCAACGCGCCACTACCATGAAGCCCTGTGGTTCTACCTCAAAGTTGGTTTGGTTGGACTGTTAGTGATTTATCACTTTGTCTGCGGTTATTACCGTAAGAAATTGATTGGGCATGCGCACTACAAGTCACACAAGTTCTGGCGCTTCTTTAATGAAATGCCGACCCTCATTTTATTTGCTGTGGTGATTTTAGTCGTGGTTAAACCGACATTTTAAAATCCCACACTTAAAAAGCCCCGATTGATTCGGGGCTTTTTAATGTCTGTAAAAAAATCAACAGTACAACTCAAGATCCACGCTACGAGCGTATCCAAGATTGACGAATCTTCAAATTGAGCGGGGTCGAATAATATTTCTCAATCGCCCAACTCAAAATAAACACCGCGATAAAATAAACAGGCAACAACATCAACTTTTCAGCCGCTACAGTTTCTTTGGGGAAATACACCACTTTCATTAAGCCGAGAATAATCAAATGAAACAGATACATTTCATAGCTACGCTGTCCAATCCAAACCAAACTGCGGGCCGTGGATGAGGTAGGTTTAACTTTCGGGTCTTGGGTAAAACACAATATGAGTAACGCCGTAAGTAGCGCAAATGCACTGATGCCCCAAGTACTCACCTCTTTGATGGGTGCATAAAAATATAAAGCAGTCATCAGCAACACTGTCACAGCAACAATTACTTTTGGATTGTAAATAGCAGCTTTAAAATGTTGTGCATACATTGCGGTAAGGCAGCCAATGGCAATTCCATCGAAACTAGAAAAATAGTGATACAGATAAGCACCACTTTCCTCACCAAAATGGAGGGCACGAAAATATGGTGCATACGCGATGACAGCGAACAGAAAAACAATAAAGCCTTTACCTCGACCAAGCACTAAACACAGTATAGGAAATGCTAAATAGAAGACCTCTTCAACCGATAAAGACCACAATACGCCCAAGGCATAGTTCACCCAGCCGTATTCAATAATCAATAGATTCATCCAGAAACTCAAAGCTGAAAGAACAGTCACAGCATAGGACACCTCTTTGCCATTGGGCGACTGATTGATAAAGGGTTGCAATCCTAAGCTTCCGAGCACACTGACCATCGCGACCAATAACACCAGACACGGCATGATTCGGGCAATACGACGGATATAAAAATCTTTCAGCTTAATCTGCGCCAAAGACCCACTACGCTGTAAGGTATGCTGGGTAATCAAAAAACCTGAAATGACAAAAAACATGGTCACACCATAGTTGCCATTTCTTGCAATCAAGGTACTTAAGCTCTCACTCCCAATGGGGATGCCGAGAAAGGTATCATGTAATTTATACGGAATATTGAAATGGTGAATCAGCACCAATAGGATGGACACGCCACGTAGGATGTCGATTTTATAATTACGCATAAATCATTATTAAAATTTTAAAGTGCCTCATTTAAAGTGAAATCGCCTGATTTAGACAGCTTTTATATATAAAAACATACAATTATCTAACACTGAATTAGAACCCATTGATTCAGCTCAAGCAAAAAGAAAGCCCTGCTTTTGCAGGGCTTTCTTTCAAATATCAAAAGTACAGAATGAGTTTTAGCTATTTACTGCGGAGTCTTACTGTTTTAAGTTTTAATTGCTTAAGTTCGTTTTGTTCCTTGCGAAGTTGTACTTCTCATTCGCCAAAAGAACCAAAAACATTTGTCATCCGCAAAACCTGTTGACTTTCTGTATTTAAAAAAATTTCGTTGCAAAAACAGTCCACTTTAAATGCTAGACAGGTTACGGATGACATCGTCACGTATCGAATAAAACCCCAAACTTAAAAAGAAAATACCAGTCAGTTAAGAAACTGACTGGTATTACTACTTATGCAGGGCTTTCTTTCAAACATCACGAGTACAGAATAAATGTTACTTAGTTATCCAGTTGCTGCCCTAACAGACGTTTTTTCATACGTGGTTTGTACAGCAGCTGATACGTCACGGCTAAAATAATCACCCATAGTGGACTGATCATCAATGCGCGAAGAGTATCCACCTCTAGACTCAAAATAATCAACGTAAAGAACAAGAAGATTAAGACCACATAAGACATCCAAACACCACCCGGCATTTTAAAGGTCGATTTTGCATGTAGCTCAGGACGCAATTTACGGTAGCGGATATAGCACACCATAATAATGCTCCAGATACTGATGAACAGAATCACACACAATGAGCTGGCTAATGTAAAGGCTTCAACCGTGTTTGGTACAAAGTACTGTAGCGCCGCACCTGCCATGATAAAAGCACATGAGAAGAATAAGCCTTTTGCTGGTACCGCACGTTTTGATAGACGCGCTAGACTCTGTGGTGCTTGCCCTTCTCTTGCCAAACCAAAGAGCATACGTGATGTAGAGAACACGCCACTATTCATTGAAGACATCACTGAAGACAGCACCACCAAGTTCATAATAATGGCTGAAGTCGGAATACCTGCATGTAAAAATAGTGAAACGAACGGACTTTGATCCGCAGGAATTTGATTCCACGGCGTCACCGACATCACCACAAATAGCGACAAGACATAGAACAAAATGATACGGGTTGGAATCGCATTCACTGCTTTCGGTAAGTTCTTTTCAGGGTCTTTGGTTTCAGCAGCCATGGTTCCAATCAGCTCTACACCGACAAAGGCAAAGAGTGCAATTTGAAAACCTGCTAAAAAGCCACTGCCACCTTGAGGGAACATACCACCATGTGACCAAACATGACTGAAGCTTGCAACTGAACCGCCCGGTGCTTGGAAATGGCTAAACACCATAAAGCCACCAATCACGATCAGCCCTAAAATGGCTAAAATTTTGATTAAAGCAAACCAAAATTCAATTTCACCGAAGAGTTTCACGGTCAATAAATTTAACCCAAGGACAAACAGCACACAGCCGACACTGATTAAAGCCTGTCCCATAGGAGTAAAGGCCATGTCTGGCGGGAGCCAAAAGCCAAGATAGTTAATAATGGCTGCCAAGTCCGCAATACCGACCAAGACCCAACCGAGCCAATAGGACCAACCGATATAGTAACCCGCACCCGGCCCAATCAGATCATGAGCCATATCGATAAACGACTTATAGTGCAAATTGGACAATAAAATTTCGCCCAATGCACGCATCAGGAAGAAGAACATGGTCCCGATAATCATATAAATGATCAGAATCGAAGGACCAGCAAGAGAGATGGTTTTGCCCGAACCCATGAACAGGCCCGTACCAATCGCGCCACCAATGGCAATCAATTGCAGGTGGCGGTTGGATAATTTCCGTTGTAATTCATGCGATGATGCATTTGCACCGTCAGCTTGTGGGGTAGTCGTCATAATTTAACATCCTGTTAAAGTCCTTTTTTGCGTATAAACCAAGTTCATACAGTGCTCGTTATCCTAACGGGCGGCATTTATACGCTCATCAGCACTTCGGTTGAAACCCAAGCGCTGATATACACGGGGAGAGTTTAAAAAATTAGTTTTGTGCAGCTGTCACTGCAATTTCGATCAACCAGTTTGGATTAACCAAATCAGCCTGAATCGTGGCACGCGAAGGCGCTACACAACCCTTCATCCAATCAATCCAAATCGCATTGACTGTAGAAAAATCAGAGAGATTTTTGATGTAAAGCTGAGCTGATAACAAACGTGATTTATCTGTATTTGCCAAAGCTAAAAGCTCATCAATTGTTTCTAAAATTTCACGGGTCTGACCTGCGACATCATTGTCGGTATTTTTTGGCACTTGCCCTGACAAATACACCACTTGATTAAACACAGTGACTGCACTCATGACTTCGTTGGTGTTGAATTTTTGAATGTCTGAATGTGACATAGGTCTTTCCTTGTATGAAACTGTATAAAAATAAAATTTAATCTTGGATAAAATTGACACGTGCAGTGACAGCACACATCAGCTCATAGCCAATCGTGCCTGAACCTGCTGCGACTTCATCAATGCTGAGTACAGCACCCTGTTTCGATGTCCCCCACAGCACCACTTCGCTGCCAACTTGGGCATTTGGGAGGTGAGATAAATCGACCGCCAACATATCCATGCTGACACGCCCGACTAATCTGCTGCGTTGTCCATCGACTAAAATAGGCGTACCTGTTGCGGTAATCCGTTGATAACCATCGGCATAACCACAAGCCACAATACCCACACGCATGTCGTTTTCAGCAATGAACTTTGAGCCATAACCGACACTATCGCCTGCATTTAACTGCTGAATAGCAATCAACTCGCTGCGCAAACTCATGGCAGGTTGCAAATCCCAGTCTTGAATGGAGTGGCTTGGATAATCTGGAGAACTACCATAGAGCATGATGCCGCTACGGATCACATCCGACTGCAACTGTTCATGGCGTAAGATGGCTGCGCTATTACTGACTGAACGTGCACCCGGTAGATCATGGGTGATGGCATCAAATAACTGACATTGATGCGCAATGCCTTCACGTCCGAAACGCTCACCATCGGCATCCGAAAAATGCATCATATGGGTTAAACATTGAACTTGAGGCAAATTGGAAAGCTGCTGCCACACTTGACGGTACTGTTCAGGACGGAAACCCAAACGATTCATGCCGCTGTTCATTTTTAAATAAACATCGAACTGCGCCTCTAAAGGAAAACGCGCTAACCATTCGAGTTGATATTCACTATGAATACTGAAGCTTAGACCCAACTCATGGCAGTCAAATAGGTCTTGCTCTGAAAAAATACCTTCGAGTAACAGAACTGGACCCGTCCAGCCCAAAGCACGGATGCGTTTTGCTTCTGCCAAATCAAGCAGCGCAAAACCATCGGCAGATTTGAACGCTTGATAGACGCGTTCAATCCCATGACCATAGGCATTGGCTTTAACCACCGCATAGACTTGGCTATTCGGCATTTTAGTGCGAGCAACATTTAAATTATGCTGCAGTGATTGGCTATGAATCACTGCAGTAATTGGACGTGGCATTTTCTTCTTCCTTGAATCAATATGGCCTAAAACGGATTAGGCTGCTGAAGGGTAACGTTGAATCGATAGACCTTCAGTACTGATGTCTGGTTGATGGTTCATCACCAAGTCACTAATAAGCTTGCCTGAACCACATGCCATGGTCCAACCCAAGGTGCCATGTCCTGTATTCAAGAATAAGTTTTTAAAACGAGTCGCACCAATAATCGGCGTAGAGTCTGGTGTCATTGGACGTAAACCCGTCCAGAAACTTGCTTCAGCTAAATTTCCACCTGGGAATAAGTCTTGAGTCACCATTTCCAAGGTCGCACGGCGGTCTTGGTTTAAACCGTGGTTGAAACCACTCAGTTCAGCCATACCACCCACGCGGATACGCTGGTCAAAACGCGTGATGGCAATTTTATAAGTTTCATCAAGAACCGTCGACTGCGGTGCAAATGCTGGATCTACAATTGGAATGGTCAGTGAGTATCCTTTGACAGGGTACACAGGCAAATTCAAATTCAATGGCTTTAAGAAATCACGTGAATAACTACCGAAAGCAAGCACATAACGGTCTGCTGTAAGCACTTGACCATCAACCACCACGCCTTTGATTTCATCCCCTTCAACCACAAGTTTTTCAACATTTTGGTTAAATTTAAATTCTACGCCCATGTCTTTCGCAAGGTTTGCCAAAGCATTGGTAAATAAGTAACAGTCACCTGTTTCATCATTCGGTAAATGTAAACCACCAACCAGTTTGTCTTTGGCATAGGCTAAAGCTGGCTCGACTTTGGCTAAGTCGTCTTTTAATAATAATTCGTAGTCGACGCCACATTCTTTTAACACTTGGATGTCACGTTGTACGGCATCCAATTGAGCTTCATTACGGAAAACCTGCAAAGTTCCTTTCGCGCGGTTTTCATAGTGAATGCCTGTTTCTTTACGCAGTTCACGTAAGCAGTCACGGCTGTATTCAGCAACACGCGTCATACGCTCTTTGTTAATGGCATAACTTTGTGGATTGCAGTTTTTCAACATTTGCGCCATCCAGTTCAACTGCCACATGCTACCATCAATGTTAATCGCTAAAGGTGCATGGTGTTGGAACATCCACTTTACGGCTTTAAACGGAATACCGGGTGCAGCCCACGGTGTAGAATAACCTGGAGAGATTTGCCCTGCGTTACCAAAGCTAGTTTCTTCAGCAGGACCAGCTTGACGGTCTAAAACCGTAACGCTTGCGCCTTGTTGTGCAAGGTAATACGCACTTGCAACACCGATGACACCACTACCTAAGACAATTACACGCATGACTGATCCCTTACACACACTAGTTTATTTCACTAGTATATTTTTAGGTTAATAGTTTTTTTCACTGTTTTTAACATTATAATCTAGGTAAATCGCCATTTTTGTCGCGCTAAAATTCTAAACATAGGAAATTTATAATGCGTAAATTAGATCGGATTGATCAGCAGATTTTAGACATTTTGCAGCGCGATGGACGAATTGCGATTAGTGAATTGGCCTCTCGCGTCAACCTCTCAACCACACCCTGTTCAGAGCGTGTCAAACGCTTAGAGCGCGACGGTATTATCATGGGTTACTACGCACGCCTCAATCCACAACTGGTCGATCGAAACTTATTGGTGTTTTTAGAGATTAAGCTGTCAGCCAAGTCTGGCGATGTGTTTGATCAAGTGGCACGTGACTTGGTCGAAATCCCTGAAGTTTTAGAATGCCATCTGATTTCAGGTGAATTCGATTATTTGGTCAAAGCCCGTTTAAAAGAAATGAGTGCCTACCGACGCCTATTGGGTGATTTACTGAAGAAACTGCCCTCTTCAGCATCATCGCACAGTTATATTGTGATGGAAGAAGTCAAAGAAAGTTTTTATTTGGACATTCGCTAACAGCTTATTAAAAATACGCATTTTAAAAATGCATTCATTTTAAATATTTAAAACCTATCGATTCCCTATTGGAAGTTCTGCACCATGTTTAACAAACTCATGTCTAGCCTTGGCTTACAAGGCATTCAAGTGGATACTCGTCTACACACCACTGCGCCACAAGCGGGTCAAGCCATTCAGGGTGAGGTTATTTTTAAAGGTGCTGCGTCTAATAAAATTATCAACGGTATTTATTTAAAGCTCATGACCACAGCCGAGGTTGAGTCAGATGATGCTGAGTACAATAGCGCGTTAAGTATTGCCGAATGGCACATTAGCGGGGCTTTTGAGTTACAAGCCCATCAGTCACATACATTTCCTTTTTCGATTCAACTACCCTTTGAAACGCCAATTACAGATGTGCCTTGCCGCGTCAATAAAACCCGAGTGTGGCTACATACACATTTAGATGTGGACTGGGGGCTCGATGCAACTGACAAAGACTATTTACAAATCTTACCGACACCGGCTATGCAGGCGTTTATTCAAGCCATGCAGCAATGCGGTTTTCAGTTAATGACCGTCGATGTTGAAAAAGGTCAACTACGTGGCAACGGCTTCCATTCGAGCATTGGTTGTTATCAAGAACTTGAATTTAAACCTACGCAATTGTTCAACAGCATCAATGAAGTTGAGGTGTCCTTTGTGGCAGAGCAACATCAAACCCATGTGCTTTTAGAAGTGGATCGTAAATTTCGTGGTAATGGCTTCAACAGCCTTAGCATTCCCCATCAGCAGGCCAATCCTGCACTGTTAGCGAATGAAATTAGACGTGTATTGGGACTTTAATTTTTAATCACTGTGCACGACTGTTTCAATATAGAAAAGTCGTGCGCAGTCGAAAAAGACGTTATTTAAACCCTGTCCGAATTAAATTCTGTCTGCGTTAAATCAAGTCCAAGATATCGGCAAAGGTTTTAATTCGTGCTTTAGGTGCGGCTTCCGTCAACTCTTGATCAGAACCATAACCGTATTCCACCGCAATGGTTTCAATGCCGTTGCGACGTGCACCCAAAATGTCATGCTCACGATCACCAACCATCAGACATTCTTCTGCGTTTAACTGCTCTTTTTCTAAAATATAAGCAATCAACTCTCCCTTATTGGTGCGCTCACCGTTCAGCTCACTGCCATAAGGATGCACGAAGTATTGCAGTAAATTGAAATGCTCTAAGATTTGACGGGCATAGACTTCTGGTTTTGCTGTCGCCAAATATAAGTGATAGCCCTGCTCGGTCAGTTTTTTTAAGGTCGGTTCAACATCGGCAAATAAATGGTTTTCATATAAACCTTTCACCGCAAAACGCTCACGATAGCCCAATAAAGCTTGCTCTGCCAAAACATCGTCCACTGTAACATTTAAGAGTTTTGCCAAAGACGCTTTTAGTGGTGGCCCAATAATCCAGTCAATGTTTAGATCTTCAGCAATGGGATGTCCGACTTTGTTTAAGCCATAACGCGCACTGGTGGTAATGCCAACTTTCGGATCTGTTAATGTTCCATCTAAATCTAGCAAAATATGTTTAATCACAGCTGATCCTTCTTGGGCTTTAAATAAAATACTATCGAGAGTTCTGCTAAAGTTGCCTATACTATCGCAAATTTTCGCAACAAGGATATTTCTGTGCGCGCAACCGTACTGTGCTTTTCTGGTTTAGACCCTTCAGGTGGTGCTGGTTTACAGGCCGATATCGAAGCGATTGGTCAAAGTGGTGCGCATGCAGCCATTGCGTGTACAGCACTCACTGTTCAAAACTCGCAACAAGTGTTTGGCTTTGAGGCAATGTCAAAAGAATTGCTGTTAGCTCAGGCCCACGCTGTTGTCGGTGATTTACCAATTAAAGCCGTAAAATCTGGCATGTTAGGCACCACAGATAATATTGCAGCACTGGCTGAGTTTCTACGTGAACATCCTGAGTACAAGTATGTGCTCGACCCTGTTTTAGTGGCAAACAGTGGCGGTTCACTGGGTGATCAAGCCACATTGGTCAAAGCTTTTGTTGAACTGATCCCATTGGCGGACATTATTACCCCAAATACAGTTGAACTACGAGCGTTAACAGGTCTCGACGACTTAGACGCCGCAACACAAAAACTATTTGAAATGGGTGCCAAAGCGGTACTGGTCAAAGGTGGTCATGAAGACACACCAGACTATATTCGTAATGCCCTGTTTGTGAATGGCGAGCTCATTTCTGAAACTCGCTGCCCGCGTTTAGCAGGCGAATATCACGGTTCAGGTTGTTCGCTGGCGAGTTTTATTGCAGGTCGTTTGGCGCAAGGTGACAGTGTTAAAGTCGCAGTACATCATGCCGAAACATGGCTCTTTGGTGTATTAAAACAGGCAGAAACACCTGTTGAAGGCGGTCAAAAAATTCCAAAGCGTTTTTAAGTTAGAAAAAAACTGCAAAGGTAAAAGCCAGTCCATTTCTTCATGGACTGGCTTTTTTTAAATTCTAGATTTTATTTTCGGCACAAAATGAATGAGTCACCTTTGAAATGGAGTATTTAACCATCTTGATGGCGTTGTTTTAAATGTGCCACATGCTCACGGTTGGTTTTCCATGACTTCTCTAACACTTCTTTTTCAATCCGAAGCTGAATCCGTTTCAGTTTCATCACTGGAATCACTTCTGTATTAAAGGTCTTAACATAATCGACCCATGCTTTACCTTTAAATACCGTACTGGGCATTGCAGTTTTAAACTCGCATTCAGGCATAAACACCACAGCAGAATGGATATAATCTACATCGACAATATCGTGCAACACACTTTGCAGCACTTTGATGTGTTTATAGTTTTGATGCAGTGGATTTTGAAATTTAAAACTCTTTTTATAAATTTTCTGTGTCCACATCTTTTGTCGTTCACCACCAAAAATCCACCCCTTGTAGTTTTTGGTTTCAATCACAAAAACACCAAAAGGGCTCAATACAATATGGTCAATTTGAGTCGTCCCACCCTGCTCATCAGGCAAAGTCACATCATTAATTAGAATATAACGCTCATCCAAATATAATTTTACATGCGCTTGAACTGCGAACTCGCCAAACTTTCCTTTCAGATAGGGCTTAAACGCTTTTAAAAGGCCAATCCCGAACAAGATCAGTAGCATCCACCACAGTTCTGAAAACACATTCCCCACAATTTGACTCATCATATTATTCATCGTTATTTGAGTTAGAGACACGATTCTTTAAAAGAATATAGATTAAAAGACAAGGTACTGATTTTAAAATTATTAAACTAAAATACGAGCATAAAAACTCCGAAAAACGAACTTAATTCGTAATTTTCTCAAGCGTCAATAAAATATCTTTATTGTCCAGACCGCCTGCAAAGCCGACCAATTTTCCATTCGCACCTACCACCCGATGACACGGCGCAATAATTGAAATCGGATTTTTACCATTGGCTGCGCCCACAGCACGAACAGCTTTGACATTGCCAATCTGTAGCGCAATATCTTTATAGCTTCGGGTTTCACCAAACGGAATTTGCAGTAAAGCCTGCCAAACTTGCTTCTGAAAATCTGTCCCCGCAAAATCCAAAGGCAAATCAAAACTTTGACGCTTTGCCGCAAAATACTCGCTCAACTGTTTCTCTGTTTCCAGCAAAATCGGATGCTGATTGTGTTCGATCAGCTCAGCTAAACGTACCCGTTTGGGGTTTTCATTTTCCCACAATACGGCAACCAAAGCTTGATCATGTGCCACCAGTCTCAGTACCCCGACAGGAGATGGCATGTGTTTAAAAAATAAGCGCATGGTTCACCACAAAAATTGTCTATGTATACAATATTATGACGATGAAAGTTTCATCAGTACAAGTCCAGAAATGATTAAAACCGCTGCGAGCATCCGCATGGCATTGGCTGGTTCACCCAAAATCAAAATACCAACCAAAAATGAACCAATCGCGCCAATCCCTGTCCAAACGGTATAGGCAGTGCCCAAAGGTAAGGTCTTCATGGCATAAGACAGCAGCGCAAAACTGGCCACCATAAATACAAGAGTCAAAATACTCGGCGTCAGTTTAGTAAAACCATCCGATACTTTCATTGCATAAGCCCAAACCACTTCGAGCAAACCTACGACAATTAAAATCACCCACGCCATACGTCACACACCTTTTACATAGAGCAGAAACAACAAAGCTTCAAACGAAGGATCGCTTGAAGCTCTACATATTTGAATGAATTTAGCTTGATGAGAGTTTCATCAAAATCAGGCCCGATACAATCAGCACCGCAGCAAACATCCGCATAGCAGTTGCTGGCTCACCTAAAATAAAAATCCCCACCAAGAAAGACCCAATCGCACCAATTCCTGTCCAAATGGTATACGCGGTCCCTAGCGGCAATGTTCGCATTGCATAGGCCAGTAAACCAAAACTTAAAATCATGAACACAATGGTAATGATGCTGGGTGTGAGTTTGCTAAACCCTTCGGACAGTTTCATTGAATATGCCCAAACGATTTCAAACAGACCCGCAAAGATCAGAAAAACCCAAGCCATGCTACTGACTCCTCTTTACTAGAGTCAGGCCGTCCTGACGAATTTTCTCAATATGAGGGAGGTCGTTCCTCCTAAATATGCCTCAAATTATAGCAAAGAGTGCACCAAAATGAATTATTTTTACACTTAGAAATCATTGAAGCGCAAAAAAGAGTGATCTGAATCAGCAGATCACTCTTTCAGCACAGCCTTAGTGCAATCTTAGATATTCACTTTAAACCTAAACGTCCGACTTAAAATTTAAAGCGAAGACCCATTCCATACTGCCAACCTTTCTCTTCGTCACTTTCAGCCTGCCAAGCCGTTGCTTCATTGCCTTTGCTATATTCATAGGCAATGTCCACATAAGGCATGACTTTTTTGCTGATTTCATAACGCGTCTCAAGACCGACAGCTGCATTACTAAGGCCTGATTTTTTGGCATATTTAGAGTCATCACTGAAAATAATATTCATATCTAAATAAGGTTTAAAAATCAGCTTTTGGGTCAGCAACAAGTCCCGCTCAGTTTCTAAACTAAACGCAACATAGTTGTCTGCACCTGCATACACATAGGCATCGGTTTCAAAGAAATATGGCGCTAAACCATGTAAGCCAAGCACCCCATCTACTTTTTCTTCCGTATCCCACCCATGCTGTTCACGCTCCACTTTTTCAGCTCGGTAACGTGCACCCGTCTGTACATCCCAAAAGTCTGAAATCATACGGCTATACAGCACTTTGGCATCATACTCAGCCTTACGCGCTTCCTGCTTATCCGCATGTACTTTGATAAACAGCTTATTTTCATCTGTCCCGATACGGGTTTCAAACTCAGACTTTAAACCGCCATCACCATCTTCACTCAGCAACCATTTGTTATCGACAGTGGTGACCGCATAAATTTGCGCACCGTGCTCTTTGCGGTGATCATGCGTATGTGCTGTTGAATCATGATTCATCTGCTGTACATGTTGTGCGCTAGTCTGTGGAGCAGCTTGAGGTGGAGTGGTCATCGCCTGATGCTGTGCATGTTGTGACATCACGGACTCAGTGGTCATGGACATATTTGCATTTGCTTCAGCAGGCATATGATGCCCTTCATGCGCCATAACCGCAGCACTCATCAACACGAAAGAACTGCTCAATATGCTTTTTGAAAAAAGATTAATGGTGCGCATGATGATCTCCTTTCTGAACATTTGGCTGCTTGCTTGGTTGAGTTTGAGCTTGCTTCTCCGATGAAGACTGACCAACCGCATTTTTCTGTTTCAGCATCTGAGCATGTTCATCGGCACTATGCTGATGATGCTCATGTGCCATATCTTTGGACTGAACTTGACTTGTTGATTTGGCTTTTTGTTTTTCATGCTGTGCATGAGATTCGGCAGCCATAGCAAACGAACTCAATAAGACACTAACAGCTAGGGCAAAACCTGAAAAAAGATTAGTGATGCGCATGTTCATCTCCTTTTGGTTCAGCTTGAGCTGCTGTTTTTTGCTCTTGAATTGGGGTGGTGGACACCTGACTATCACTCACATTGGCCACAATCAGTTTATTCATCATGCCTGAGCTCATGTGATAAAGCAGATGACAGTGAATGGCCCATTCGCCTAACTCATCGGCAGTCAATAAAGCAGTCACTGTTTTGCCCGGTGGCACAATCAAAGTGTGCTTATTTGGCATATCAACTGCGGCTTGTCCATTTTCCAGTTGCATAAACATACCGTGTAAATGCATCGGATGCGCCATCATGCTGTCATTGATAAATTTGATCCGAATACGCTCGCCGTACTTCACTTTTAACGGTTCAGCATCGCTAAATTTTTTCCCATTGATAGTCCACAAATAGCGTTCCATTGTTCCACCCAAACGAATCACTAACTCGCTCGTCGCCTCACGGGTATCTTTTTGAGGCTCTAAGGATTTCAGATCGCTATATTGCAATGCCTTATCACCTTTAGGGGTAGAGGCATTCGCCCACCCATACACTGGTGTAACAGCTTCCTGTACCGAACTTGCTGTCGTATTCTGTTGCGCATGACCCATCTGTGTATGATCCATCTCAGACATGGTCTCATGATTCATCTTTGAATGATCCATACCAGCCATCGCCGCATGATTCATCTTCGAATGATCCATTTCAGGCATCGCTTCAGGGTTCATTTTGGAGTGATCCATTTCAGGCATTGTTTCATGGTTCATCTGTGAATGATCCATACCTGAA
Source organism: Acinetobacter sp. Gutcm_16 (assembly GCF_028649355.1). Classification (NCBI taxonomy): domain Bacteria; kingdom Pseudomonadati; phylum Pseudomonadota; class Gammaproteobacteria; order Moraxellales; family Moraxellaceae; genus Acinetobacter; species Acinetobacter sp. Gutcm_16. The sequence goes on from NZ_JAQSUV010000037.1 coordinate 155,528, forward strand.
TGTTCTGAGCCGTGCCCCATATCTTCCATGGTCAACAATGAGCGTGGACGTGGCGCAGGCATATGTATGCTCTGTGCCATTGGAGTCAACTCATTGTGTAAAGTTCCAATCGCGTAGCCTGAACGGTCAATCGACTCTGCTTCAATTTGATAATGCCCTGCTTTCGGTTCCACAATCACATCATAAGTTTCAGCAGTTCCAATCCGAAACTCATCCACAGGAACGGGTTTAACAGGCTGACCATCTGCACTGACTACCGTCATTTTTAAGTGAGGAATACGGATATCAAAAAATGACATGGCTGAGGCATTGATAAAACGCAACCGAACCTTCTCATTCGGCTTAAACATACCTGTCCAGTTCTGCTCAGGCGTTTTACCATTGATCAGAAAGGTATAACCCGTAACATCCGACAGATCCGTTTTTAGCATGCGCATTTGGTTCCACATGGAACGGTCTTGCCACGCGGCTTTTAAGCCATCGCGCTGTACTTGTTTCCACACGTCAGCAACGGTTTCACGCTGATTTTGATAATATTCGGCAGAAATCTTCAAATTCTTCTGAATCTGTTCACTACTCTGCTCATGGAAGTCCGATAACATCACCACATAATCACGTTCAGTTTTTTCATGCTGAGCTAAAGGCTTTTTGTCTTTGGGATAAATAACCAATGCGCCATACAGCCCATCTTGTTCCTGTCCTTTAGAATGCGCATGGTACCAATAAGTGCCACTTTGGCGCACTTTGAACTTATAGACAAATTCGCTCTTCGGCTGAATACCATTAAACCCGTTAAAACCTGGTACACCATCCATCAGCCCAGGTAAAAGCAAACCATGCCAGTGGATTGATGAATCCTGTTTTTTTAAGTTGTTTTTAACCCGAATGACCGCATCATCGCCCTCCTCAAACTCAAGCAAGGGAGCTGGAAACTGTCCGTTGACACTAATCCGCTTGAGCGACTTGCCGGTTAAATTGACGGGACTTTCATCAATCACCAATTGGTATTCTTTGACTGCGGCAAAGCTCCAAGAAGATGACATCAGACATGCCCCAAGGATGAGGCTTTGTTTAAATTGAATAGACATGGCTAAATCCTAATAATTTTAAAAATAAAGTTTTAAAAATCAGGATTAGGCTTTAGGAGGACGTAGAATTTCTTGCCAATAGCCCACTAGATGTTGAGCTTGATAACGAAAATGGGGGGATGATTGTACTAAAGCGGCTTCAAGCTGAACCACTGCAAGCGGTTCAACGTCTAAAAGCGTCAGCGTCGTTTGGCAGTGATACTGTGCACACTCCTGACACTGAACTTGCTTATTGTGCAGCATATCCGACGCATGACAATTGCTCTTTGTCATGTCGCTTTGAGCCATATGCATTTGATGTCCAGAGACTGGACTCAATGACTTCGTTTGATGACAGTCGGGCATGCTTTGCATACCTGTTGCATGCGCTGAACTTTGCTCACTGGTTGCAGTCTGCATACTGAGTTGCATCATTTGATGCACCGGTGCTGCCGAAGCTTGGGCAATACCACTCCACCCCATTACCAAAATAATGAGTAAGACAAACCAAGAATGTGTCTTGAGCAATGAACGCACAATCAATCCTATTTAGTCAGTGAAGAATGATATTTCAACGCAACAAAACGCTCTGTGCATGTAAATGCCTGACTTTTTGTTGCTGATCCCAATCTACAGGATAAGCAAAGAATGCTTTATACACAAGTTTATAAATTTAAATTCAATTACTGCGACGGTTTAGCCACTACGCACACTTAAACAATAAAGTTATTTTTTAAACAGTGCTATTTTTAAGTAAAGATGAATAAAGCATCAGTAACAATCAGGCTTTCACAGCATAAAAAAGGACTAAAATGAGTCCTTTTTATACATTTAACGTCTAAATACTAAACCCTTGCTGTGTAAACGTTTGAATATTAATCAAGTTATCCATATCGTTATCAACATAGATATCCACCAGTTTATCCATAAAGTTATCCACAAGATGTATAGCATTTATACCTATGAGCTTAAACCTTTACCGCACCCACTTTTGCAAGCTCTGCACGCATATCATCAATCACAGCTTTATAATCTGGTTTTCCAAAAATAGCTGAACCAGCAACAAACATATCTGCACCCGCTTCCGCAATCTCGCGAATATTTGCAGGCGACACGCCGCCATCTACTTCTAAACGAATATCACGCCCTGAAGCATCAATAATTTTGCGCGCTTCACGTAGTTTATCTAAAGTCATCGGAATAAATTTTTGACCGCCGAAACCTGGGTTCACACTCATCAACAAAATTTGATCGACTTTATCGAGCACATAATCTAAATAATGTAACGGCGTTGCTGGGTTAAAGACCAAACCCGCTTTTGCACCGCCTGATTTAATCAACTGTAAAGAACGGTCGATATGGTCAGAGGCTTCTGGATGAAAGGTAATAATGTCCGCGCCTGCTTCTAAGAAGTCACCAATCATGCGATCGACAGGTTTGACCATCAAATGCACATCAATTGGGGCTTTGATGCCGTAGTTCTTGAGGGCCTTACAAATACCCGCACCAAAAGTCAGGTTTGGCACATAGTGGTTATCCATCACATCAAAGTGAACCACGTCTGCACCTGCTGCAAGTACATGTTCAACGTCTTCACCTAAACGGGCAAAGTCAGCAGAGAGAATAGATGGTGCAATTAAATAAGGCTTGGACATGCGTGTACCTGGCTTATACAAAAGGGAATGAACGCATTATAGCAAATTCAGCTTTTGAACTGGGACTTGTGAAAAAAGAAAGCGCTAAGCTTTCTAAATTTGCAACGTAGCGTTGCAACATTCAACTTTTCATTTGACTTGAAACTGTTATGGTAAGAGATCAATCGACGAGGTAAATATGAAAAGTACTGCGGATATTGTCACGACAGATGCGGCTCGAATTGCAAAACGACTGGTGAATCATTGGAAACATAAGTTTGAAATCGAACAAGAACCCAGTAGTTTTACCATTATCATGCCTGAAGCCCGCATACAGTTAAGCCCTCAAGCCGAACATTTACATGTCAGCATTGAGGCGAGTGAAGAGAAACTGAGTCACTTAGAACACGTGGTCTTAGACCACCTGATCCGTATGGGACAAACGCCACTCACGGCAACATGGACACAAGTTTAAGTCAGCGGCTGAATTGAATTAGTTTGATAACCGTTGCTGTTGGTTAAATTGGCGAATAGCCGCAATACGCTCTTGGGTCGCAGGGTGACTTTGGAAAAATGAACCAATGCCACCGTCCTCCTCTTCTTCGGACTTCCCTTGCGGCTGCTTTTCTTCCTCTTCGGCACGTGCATCATCTTCCATACGCGCTAAAAAGTTTGCCAAATGTAAGCAGGAGATATGGTTTTTATCCAGCACTTGCATGGCATACAAGTCCGCATCACTTTCAAAATTGCGTGAATAACTGGCACCAACCAAAGCCACAGGCAAAGTTGTAAATAAGGCCGAACTGTCCCCCGTCACCGCAATCAATAGCACACTAAAACCTAAACTGGATAAGGCTTGCTGTAAGCTATGCCGCTCGACCAAGTGCCCTTGCTCATGTGCTAAAACCCCAATAATTTCATGATCATCTTTGGCTAAATTAACCAGTTCATCGGTCAGAATAATGGTGTTGTTTGGCAGCGCTAAAGCATTCGTTCCAATTTGTCCACCTGCACGAAACAGTACTTTGGCAGGTTGCCCATTGGCAACAAGGTCTTGATAGCTTTGTATGATTTGTTTTTGACGTGCAAGAGGGATAGTCGAAGGTCCCGTCAGCTTAAACACTTGTTCTTGCGCTTCATCGCCGAGTTTATAGATGGTATCGGCAGGTAGTTGCATCGCGACATAATGTGCTGTGCTTGGAATACCCCATCTTAAAATGGCGAAGATAAAAGCGGCAACAAACACCACACTAAACAAGATGAGACTTGGTGAGCGTTCTAATTTCCAAATCGAATGCTGTACATGCTTTTTGTTCAACTCAAACCAGTCAGGCAATGCTTGTGGAAATTCAATCCGTGCATCATCTTTCAACTCAATCACAGGTTGAATCTGCCCCAATGCCCCAATCAACTGCATATCGGCATAGTAATAACGACGCTGCTGCTGGTTATAACAGATCAACACCGTTTCTCGGTCTATCGGTGCAATCGTGGCTGGATAAGGCTTAGAAATCTGCCCATCGTAAAAGGTGATGTTTTGTTCCTGCATTTAAGCCTCGTTACAGCGAAATATCGATGTCAAAAATATCACTCAGCTCTTCAGCAATGGCATTCGGGTCATCTTGAGCCAAATTGTACATACGATCTGGATCATTTTTTAGGGTTAAAGTTAATGACTCAATTTGATACTGATATAAACGTACCGCAGCCCATGCAGATAACAAACCGAGCGAGAGGATTTTTAAAATCCAGTTGGTCATCACGATCCATGCATAATGCATCTGACCACAGTCCGTTTGGAAAGGGCTACGCCCCAACGTGGCTTTATTCCATGTGGTAATAAAAATACGCGCCATCATCAACGGCCAAATCATAAAAGCAGCAATCATATAAATCACCGCCACGATGATCCCAAACTGGGTTGGAGAACTGCTCCCAACTTGAAGGGTGAAGGCAACGAATAACCCTAAAACAAAGACAATTCCAATAAACAAAAATACGGGCACATACATGGCACGCATATAGTCAGGCCAATCGGCATGTAGCTCAAAACGTAACTGCCCGAGTTGTAAGTTATCCAGCGTGTATTTTTTAAAATACCAAAACAGCACTGGGAAAAAGATCCCAAGGGTAAAGATGTAAATCAAAATGCCTTTCAGCGCCAAGATATAGGCTTCTTTGGTCGTGCCTGTAAAATAAAAGCGGCTATTACCAAATTTACTGTTCCGCGCTCGGAAACGAATGGTTGAACGCACCAACCACGGAACCAATAAAAAGATGATGAGGAAACCAATTAAAGAAGCTTGCCAAGATACCTGAGCCAAAGCTGAAGCGCCAAAGTACACGCCCAAAGCAATAATTCGACCAATCAGGATACGTGTAGGTACACCCGTAAAATCAAACTTGCGGCGATAAAACACCGTGTTGCCATAAAAATAGCGTAAGCGTCTAACCTTCGCCCAAGGCGCATATAAACTGAAGGTAACAATGGTCAATAAGATATTCACAATCCAAATGCCAAAGTACTCTCGGGCATTACCACGGAATTGGAAACGAAAGGTCTGTCCCAAATAGGCGTTTGGCTCATCCGTGGGAACAGCTGGTGGAGGTGGCCAGCTTGCTTCAAAAGAAGCCTCTACAGGTGGCAAAGATGCCTCTGAATTTTGCATGTATACCCTATCTATTGTTTTACTGTTTTATTTTTTAAGAACAAAAAATCAATCACCCAACCATGTTAATGCCAGTGCTGGATGATTTCTAGTCAAAAATTAAGAATAAATATGACAAATCAAGATTTAAGATTCGAGCTGTACGGCATGAAACTGCAGGTGATCATCAATAAAACTTTGAATAAAGTAATAACCATGGTCATAGCCAGCATGTTCGCGAAGCATCAGTGGCTGGCCCGCAGCCTGACAGGCTTGCTGAAATAATGCAGGATTGAGCTGGCTATAAAACTGATCACTCAAACCCTGATCAATTAAAATATCGGCAAAATGGGCTGTTTTTGTTTGGACCAAAGCGCTTGCATCATGTTTCAGCCACTCAGCTTGATCTGAACCTAAATAGTTTGAAAACGCTTTTTCGCCCCAAGGACATTGGCTTGGTGCGCAAATCGGAGCAAATGCAGACACCGACTTAAACTTCTCAGGATATTTCAAGGCCAAGGTTAAAGCACCATGACCGCCCATGCTGTGCCCGAAAATACCTATACGCTCTGCTTGTACAGCAAACTGCTGAATCACCAAATCATACAACTCTTCAGCGACATAGCTTTCCATCTGGAAATGCTCAGCCCACGGTGCTTGGGTGGCATTGATATAAAAACCTGCCCCTTGCCCAATATCCCAATGATCACCTTGCGCAACCTGTTCACCACGAGGTGAAGTATCAGGCGTTACCAAAATCAGACCTAGCTGAGCTGCTAAACGCTGTGCGTGCGCTTTAATGGCAAAGGTATCTTCAGTACAGGTTAAACCTGCCAAATAAAATAATGTTGGACACGCTTGCCCTGCTAGCGCTTGAGCGGGTAAATAAATACCAAACTTGCTCTCGCCTTGAAGGCTGATGGAATTAAATCGGTAAATACGCTGTTCACCATCAAAACTACGGTTAGATTGTACTAATTCCATCAGGGTTCCTTTTTAGATCCAAATTAAGGGGTTGTAGCAACTTTAGGTGGAAACAAGCGCTGTTCAAGTTGAGGAAGCATCAGCTCCATATTTTTACCCATCGACCACTGTGGTTCAGACGGTTCAAAGCCTTGTGCTGTTTCCCATTGGCTCACAGTCTTTTGTGCTTGGCTAAAAGCAGTTTCTATACTGTTTTGTTCACGCATTGCTTGATCAAAAAACGCCCGACCAAAATAAGTATAATCTGCTTCATTGGTACAACCAAAAGACTGACGGTCTGCTGCCGAAGCAGTAATGATCAAGGTATTGTCATTTTGCAGTGCAGGCACAAAACTCCCAGAGAAACACGATGAAATAACAATCACACGCCAGCGAATGCCCGATGCATCTAAGGTTTCACGTAACCATTTCGGGTCGACCTGAGTTAAGTCTAAAGGTGCATTTTCCATTTCGAACTGGTTCGGTAAACCATGCGAGGTCATATATAAAAATAACACATCACTTTCACGGTTCATCTGCTGTCCCATACGACGCAGCGCCATTTCAATACTGTGTTTAGAAGCTATCGGAATTTCTGTCCGTGTAGCAGGGTTATTCACCAACATCATCGAACGGCCCAACGTACCAAAACGCGTATCGAACTGTTCTTTGATTCGCTCGACTTCTGAGCGAAATACATCTTGATAACTCGCTCCCGCTACACCAAGGAAATACCAATGTGACTGGGCAAATTCGCCATATTGCACAGACTCTAGTGCTTTATTGAGTAAGCGACTTTGTGCATAAAAGGCATCTTCTGCAAAGGTTGGTGGTGTTTCTTCTACTTTCCAAATCGGCTGACTGGTCACTGACATTTGCCAAACCACAAGGGTAAACAGCGTGGCCAAGACAATCAAGGCACGCTCCCACCAAGGCCATTTCAGCTCACGCGAAAACACCCACACCACAGCCAAACTCTGCCAAACAAACAGTACCATGAACACATTCGGCAGGTAGTCGTAGAAGAAATACGGCAGGACATCAATCATGCCTAAATATTGGATAAAACTTTGTAACAACGCGATATGCGTATCCAACACCAACCAGAGCAGTGCTGGTACCAACATCAAACGCGGATTATTCACCCGTTGAGACAGAAAAATCCCGACAATCAGGGCAATAAAAGGCCAAAGTGCGTAACTGACCAAACCTTGTGGGTTAAAGTCACCGATCTCTCCTGCGCTCAACCAGCTAAATAAAGTATTGGCTGAGCCACCTAAAATCCCCCAAAAAATGAGCTGCATAATCGAAGGATGGACAATTTGCAAAGAACGTCGTGAACCCAGAAACAACCACATCCCCGCAGTTTGGTTGCTTTTAAAATCATGCCAAAAGTTGATGGAGGGTTTGAAGTCGATCATAAGATTCTAATTAAATTGTGACTTGCGTAGGGACACACTAAGTTTATGCTTGATCAGCATTTTATCAATGATGTTTTTAACTATATAACAAATCTTTGCATACTTTTGAAGCAGTCTTCCACTTCAGTCTAAGCGTTCATGCTGAAAATAGGCATCAAAACGGCATGCATCCCCCAGCCACTGATGAGTAGTTTCTTGATTTGCCAAAAATACGGCCAAGCGAGGACGTTTGACCACCACCCGTTTTGCCACTTTTTGCGCTAAGCCAAGCAGATTATCGCCCAGATCCATTTCACCATCTTCAGGCAATAACATATGTAAAAGCTGCATTTGCTTTTTCACTTGTGCCTGTTTTTTCACCGCTTGCTGATTTTGATCCCGTTGCGGAAACATCGGATCTAGATAAACCACATCGACCGTATTGCCCTGCTCTGCTTGTTGCTGCAGATACTGTGCGGAATCTGAAAAAACCAAGTGAATTCGAGTCACTACAGGGTTTAAAAATGCATCTTGCAAAGCCTGTTCCTTACTTGACTCTAACAAGGTGAATAAAATGGGATGGCGTTCTACCAAAGTGACATTGGCGCCCAAATGTGCCATGAGCAGTGAATCATGCCCAAGCCCTGCCGTTGCATCAATAAGCTTAGGTTTTTCAGTCAAGTGGCAAGCACGAGCAATCATTTCAGACTTTAACGACGCACGCTTTAAACGTGGAACTTCAGCTTTCCAATCCGGCTGCATTTTCATGCCATTGGCACAAAGCCAAAGCCCATCGGCATCGGCACACAGACCCAGTTCAGGATGAAAACGGAAGAAACGTGCATTTAACTTTTCGGCGACTTCGATGCTGACCTCGACACCACGAGAAAAAAGCACAGCAACATAGTGCTGTGCTTTTTCTAAATGCTCTTGTTCCACATATAAGCGCATTGGGCTTACCATAACTTCCAACCCGTAAAGGCAAACAATAGAATCACTAAACCTGAAGCGATGCGATACCATGCAAAAATCATGAAATCACGCTTCGCCACATAAGCGACTAAAGCACGAATCAACAGTAAAGCCGAGATAAAAGAAACAATAATGCCTGTTGCCAATACCATCCAATCTTGTTGTCCGTCAAACACATGCGCACTTTGGTACAAATCTAACAGACCTGCACCAATAATTACGGGAATACCCAAGAAAAATGAAAACTCAGTGGCTGCTTTGCGCGATACACCTAAAAACATCGCACCAATAATGGTTGCCCCTGAACGTGATGTCCCTGGAATTAAAGACAGCACTTGAATCAGGCCAATCCAAATCGCATCTTTGATACTCAGGTCTTCAACTTCATGCACGCGCTCTTGTGGTGGATGCTTTTCAATCCAAATAATAATCAAGCCACCCACAATCAAACCAATGGCAATGGCAATATCATTAAATAAAAGCTCTTTCACCGTTTGACCAAATGTCAAACCAATCAGCACAATAGGAATCGATGCTAAAATTAGCCCAATCCCGAGACGGCGACCTTGGGGTTCACCACTAAAAATCCCCGTTGCTGCCCCCCACAAACGTGCCCAATATTCATAAATGACGGCTGCAATTGCCCCCATTTGAATGGCGATCACAAAGACATCACTTTTTTCTTTGGTCCAGAAATTCATGAGTTCTGAAGCTAAAATTAAATGTCCAGTACTCGAAATGGGTAAGAATTCAGTAATACCTTCAACAATACCCATAATTGCCGCTTTGAGCAGCAGTAAAAGATCCATAAAAAACCCTAATTATGCTTTGCCCTGTTCCGGGATTTTTTTCCAAGCGTTATCACGTAAATAGACTGGAAGTGCAAGTTCAGCACTCACCCAGTGTTGTTGCTGTGCATTCTTGCGCGCAATTGTGGCAATATCTTGCGCGGTTGCACTTAAATCTTTGTATTGTATTTGTGATGGGTCAATTAAGGTTGCGCCTGAACCAACTAAAATAAACGGTGTACATTCAGTAGCCGCGGCATAGCTTAAAAGCTGCTCTTCATCGACGGCTTGCATGATGCCATCTGCATCTAATTGAAAACTTGCAATATAGACTTCACTCATACGAGCGTCTAAAACTGCTGTGACTGTGGTTAGACCATACACACGATGTGCAGCTTGTGCGAGCGCTTGTAAGGTTGAAACGGGAATCACAGGCAAATCATTCGACCATGCCAAAGCTTGAGTCACGGCGGCATTAATACGAACGCCGCTAAAAGAACCAGGACCACGGCTAAAAGCGATACAAGACAAATCTTCTGTCTTAATATCCAACTGTAAAAACCCTTGTTCAATCATTGGTAGAATCGTTTGCGTTTGTGCTTTTGCGCGCGTATCCAATTGGAAAAAAAGTTCTTGATTTTCATCTACAATAGAGACGGAACACTGCTCATTTGCAGATTCCAATGCCAGCACTTTCATGCACAACCTTAATGATTTAATCTATAAAAACGTGGCTATGATACTCCACTCAAAAGCACTAGGCGAGATGTTCTCGGAACAGAGCTAAAAAAGCCTAGAAAAATCTAGGCTATATTTGAAAAAGCAGATTTATAAATATGCAGGTTCTAAGTCCGTAAACTGTTTAAAATGTTCGGCATAATGCAAGGCACTCATTTTCAAACGAGCCTCAGCCGTTTCATCCAAAGTTTTAACCGCTTTACCCGGTGAGCCCATAACCAGAGAATTATCTGGAATGACTTTACCTTCCGGAATCAGTGCATTCGCGCCAATAATACAATTTTTCCCAATCACAGCATTGTTTAAAACGACAGCATTAATCCCAATCAGACTATTATCCCCCACTGTGCAACCATGCAACATGGCTTGATGCCCAATCGTGACATAATTGCCAATATTCATTTCAATCCCAGCATCGGTATGTAAAACCGCATTTTCCTGAATATTGGTAAAGTCACCTAATCGAATCTTGCAATTGTCTGCACGTACGACCGCCCCAAACCAAATACTAACCTGCTGCCCCAATTCGACTTGACCGATCACTGTAGCATTTTCCGCAACCCAGCCATTCCATGGTTGATGCATTGCCTGTGGGGCATGACCTTTAAATTTGTACAACATATTTTTTCCTTAAAATACTCAACTTACTTTGGGAGCCGAAAAGTCGGTGAATTGACTAAAAATGGCCACTCTTTATGGTAGCCTAAACCATATTGAAATAATGCAACCAACATACGTGCTGTCAGCCCCCAAACAATTTCATTTTCCACCCGCATACTCGGAAAATAGAGAGATTGATGGGCAAAACGAACTTCATAAGGCACCGCAGGCACTTCCATCAGCTGTTTGAGTGATGCAAAGAAAATACGATCAATTTCTGTCGGCTGGGCAACCAATTCGACTTCAGGCGGAATCAGCCCGACCACAGGTTTGACTAGCATGCCATTACGGGCCTTTTGCATCGGCAAATCACCGAGCAGCTGTACATCAAAAGGATTCAATGCGGTCTCTTCATAAGCTTCACGCAAGGCAACCACGATATTACTGGTATCTTGCGGATCTCTTTTTCCGCCAGGAAAAGACACTTCACCAGCATGATTAGATAGGTAAACAGAGCGGCGGGTCAGTAAAACTTTGGGATTTTCTTCATTGGTGATCGCGATTAACACAGCTGCATCTGCCGATTTAATTTTGCTTGAAAACCGTAACTGTTGCTGCAGTATGCGTGTTAATGAATGTTCATCCATTGAACGTCGTCCCCATCATTCTTTTTTTCATCATAGCTGAATTTGATACTGAAAAAAGAGAAATGATGCCAAAATTTAATTTTTAAGTTATGCTGAGTCTGAACTTTATCATTGATGATGAATATGGACTTTTGCAGCAATTGCGGACAAAAAACAACAGAACAAATCCCTCTTGGCGACCATCAATTGCGTCGTGTTTGCACCTCTTGTAGTTCTATTCATTATGTGAACCCTAAAGTGATTTGTGGCGCACTCGCACTTTGGGAAAATAAAGTATTGTTATGCCGCCGCGCTATTGAACCGCGTTATGGGCTATGGACTTTACCAGCAGGTTACATGGAGTTGTTTGAAACCATGGAACAAGGTGCTGCACGAGAAACCCGTGAAGAAGCTGAAGCGGAAGTTGAAATCGAACAGCTATATTGCATGTACAATATTCCGCGTATTGGTCAAATTTATGTGCTCTTCAAAGCGAACTTAGTGGATGGAAAATTCGGTGCTGGCGAAGAAAGCATTGAATGTCGTTTATTTGAAGAAGATGAAATTCCTTGGTCAGAACTGGCTTTCCCAAGTGTCGAACATACCTTACGTCACTATTTTGCCGACCGTAAAAGTAATCAATTTAATCTTCATCTCGAAACCCTAGGTACACGCTTAGACCATACAGGTTAATGTTGCCTAATATCAAAAAAAGCCCATCGATGATGGGCTTTTTTTGTGTTTACAACGATATTATTTTGCTAACACTTTATAGCAATCAGCAATTTCAATTGAAACTTCGCCTTCACGGAAGTCTGCGGCTGCTTGATTGGCAATGCCATTTTTTTCATAATAGTTACTCAAATACGCCTTATAGATATTGGTCCACTTTACCCCTGCACCAGAAAAATCACTGAGGGAAATATAAGCACTTTCATTAACATTGGCAGACAATAAATTACCGAGATTAACGCGTGCCCCACCAATCACTGTAGAGGTCTGTTTTCCTTCACTATTCACATCACTCACAATATTGGTATTTGCGCCAATAACTGCACCATCAATTTTATCAAAGATAGGATTTGCCAAGAGGATACGGAAGGTTACCGCTTTATTTGAAGTATCTGTCGCACCCAGTGTCCCAATTCGGTACTGTACTTGATTGTTATCTGTCGTTAAGGTTTCACCCGTTGTTAGTAGCGGTGTACATGCCGTCGTTTTATTATTAGCGGACTGCATATCAGTACGAATATCTCCCGACTCATCAATTGCAATGCCTAAAGCCACGCTATCACTAGAGTTTTTTCCCTTAAAAATTAAGTTGGCATACAGTGGGAAAATATACTTCTGCCCAGACGCTACATTACTCTTAGACTTAAATACATCATTATCTAAATAGCCAATTGGAAAAATTTTAAAGGCATCAAATGAACCTTTGAAGGTATCTGTGCCATAATTTTGCTGCCATAAACCATAGGATGATGGGCTAGCATTTGGATCCTTGGTTAATTGCTTATAAAATTTTTCCGTCCCTGCAATTAGATAGTCATTAAACAGCTTGCCTTGGGTAATGGTGAAATCATCCGAATTTGGATCTGTCAGATTAAACTTAAATGGTTGCTGAATACTTTTAGTTAAGGGGTTAATCCAAGACGTTTGTGCTAAAGCATTCATTTTGGCAGGTTCAATATTTTTCAGTAAATCGACCGTCACACTGGTTGCCAAATCACTGCCTAATTGTTCTTTTAATGGTCCACGCCACTGTACACCTGAACCAAAGGTATAACCTTGTCGATCCGTTAGAATAATAAAGCTTCCAATTAAATGACGAAGATTAGCAGGACTAGTCTTACAGTCTGTAGCATTACAACCATATAAGCCTTGCGGTAAACCAATCCCTGTCTTGTCCGATAGAGCATTTGCAAAAATCGGGAAGTCCGCTTGATAGGTGGCAGAGTTATTCATGAGCACCAATGTTTGGACCACTTTAAAAGCATCCTCATTGCTGACTTGACTGACATCAATCCATGGCCGGATTTTATCTACGTATGCTCCTGATGCATAATCTTCAGCACTAATTGATGCCAAGAGGAGTGATAAGTCTGCTTTTTTAGAGGCTAAAATACCAAAAGGTTGTACATCGCCAGCCACGCCAGCACCACGCTCTAGACCTAAAGCTTGAAAAATTTTCGCCAAAGCCATCGCAATTTTTACGGTCTTATCATTTGGACTCAAACTGGTTGCAGCCGTTCCACCATTTAACCCTTTTGCCATATCTAAAATACTAAGGCGTGGCAGTGAAGCTGAAACCGTACTCACATTGCCAATTTCAGACAAAGGAACGGTACCGAGTTCGACTTGTTTATCCGAACTTCCAGTCAACAAGAAGTGAATTTTGTCCCCTTCAGAGCATCGGCCTGTTGCCGCATTGGTTTTCGGCTCCATCAGAGTCATATAAGTATTATCGGGGTCGCTACTACAGACAAAGTTAATCCCATCAACTGGATAATCCAAGGCAAACTCAACACAGTTTTTATCTTTCAGCAAACAGCTTCCGTTGACAGAATTCACTTGATTCGGCTCCGGATTCACATTGGCACTTTCTCCACCACAACCAGCTAAGGCAACAACCAATGTCGACAAGGTAAATGGCCATAAAATTTGTTTTTTCATTTTCATACTCTATTTATTTTTAGCGAATTGCGATTAATTTTAACTGACCGTGATTGGTTAGAACTTTATGTTCGACATCTACAGCAGAAGATAGTGGTGTCAACAATAAATAATGACTTTGTTCAGGTACATGTAAAATACCTGCGATCATTTCATGCGATAGCATAGAAGGTGAGTTTTCATCATTTTTAAATCCACCTACCCCTTCAAGTACACAGGCATTTTGGTCTAAGAACACAGCAAAAGGCCAATAAAATGTCGGATCATTTTGTGTAGATGCATACGAATTTAATTGAATATTTTGAATATTGCTGTCCACTTTGATAATTTCAAATTCAAAATTTTCTTTGATCGGCTTTTTCGGCCAAACATTAATATCGTGATTGACTTGTAAGCTTTTTGCTTTTTTCAGCTTTTTATCCTTAAAACAGCTTTTTCCTAAGCTATCGATCGTGTCTTGTTGTGACATTCGGTAATAGGTCGATGCTAAAGCAATCGGTGCCAAATTTTCTTTTTGCTTTGGTTTAAAAATAGCGTTAAGGACAGATTTACTCACCCCTTTTTCTCGCTCAATGACCTGAAAACGAGTCGCTCCAGTTTTATGATCAATCACCCCTTCAGGCATGGTATAAAAACGGCGTTTGCCTTCTAAGTTAAATTCACGGTCTTCTAAATATTCGTTGCGAACGTAATCAGTTCCATCCATTTGATTAAACATGCTTGAGAATGCAGTTGATTTCTCTGCACTTACCAAATCCGTATGAGTTATGCTTTGAGGCGTTGATGCAGACTTAATGGTTTGAGTACTACTCACTGGGGCTTGCGGGATCTGCTGAGTGGTTTCAATCACTTTTTGTTGAACCAGCACTTTGGTTTCAGTTTTGCTTAATGGACGCTCAGCCTGAATCACTGTAGAAGAAGTGACTTGCTTCTCAGCAGAAAGCTTCTTTTTTGGCGCAGGCTTTGTATCTGGTAAATGAGCCTTCATTTCGGTTACAGGCTGTATCGGCTGTGGTGCAGACTCCCGTGCGGACATCAGTACTGGTACTTTGACCTCAGAGACTTCACGCGTTCCCTTTTCTTCCTGCTTACGGCCCTGTTTCACTTGCTTTTCTGGGGGCTCACTGGCTTTGCCTTGTACCACCATCGGTCTACCATCTGGACCAATAATCGTAAAAAACTCCCCCGCAAAACTTGCATTCGAAATCCAACCCAATAAGCATAGTGATGAGGGCAATAAAATCCTTTTTATTGTATTCAATGTGCTTACCACCGTGTTCTATAGTTCAACCCTAAAATCGTAATGGTTGTATCTGTTTTTACATTTAAACCTGCATATGGGTTTAATAAAATGTTATTTACCCCAGTTTGGTTCGCTAAGCTACTAGAATTTGCAGGAATTTTATCTCGGCTTTGCAAAAAACCAATGGATAGATCTAAATCAGTATCTGCATCAAAACGATAACCAACCCCCAAACCAAACAAGCGTGCATTGTTAATTGGTACCATGGTATTCCGTTTATCATCAGGGATCGCACTAGTGCGTGGCTCATAGCCTGCACGGAGTTTTAAACGATCTGTTGCTGAATATTCAATCCCAATACCGTAGTTCCATGGTGACTCAAATGCCAAAGGCAAAGCCAAACTACTATCGGAGATATTGGCTGAAAGCAATTTTGCAATTTTGAGCGCCGAAACTTGACGGTCAAATTCAAATTTAAATTTGTCCCATGCTTTATAGTCGGTCCAACCTACATCGACATTGACTTGTAAATCGGGTAAAAGTTTATATTTAATACCCGCTTGGAAATGTGCTGGATATTCTAAATCCATTGATACCAGACCCGACTCACTGGCTGGTACTGAACTTGGAAAACCTAAAACTGCAGCCAGAATCTGCCCTGTTGGGGAGGACATCAATCCCTTAATGAGTTCTTGTGGTGCTTTAGCATTGTCTATGTGATATTTACCTTTCATCCGCATTTTTGCGGCACTTTGGTAGACCACACCAAAACTAAAATCTTCTGTCGGCTCCCACAGTACACCTAAGTTATAGCTTGGACTCAGAGATTGTTCTGCTGAAAGTTCGAGTTGGCCAAAACGCCCAAAGGGATTCATACCCTCTTGTGCATTACACATTCCCAGCAAGAGAATGTCGGTAATCACATCAGAGTTTTCTTTGAACGGGGTACAAACGACATCATCAATCATACGCAGCATCCCAATCAACTCATTGGGAAAACGTAGATCATTTTTTAATGCCAAAGCTTGATAAGACATCCCAATTGAACCACCAATGGAAAGTTGATCATTGATTTGGTAGGCCATAGACGGTGATAAATAGGTGATCCGTTCTAGCGCAACTTGTTGACCCATAAAATTGCCAGGATTGCCATCTTCCGCACCGAATCCTGCAATTAATGGCGCATACATAGCTGTTGCAAACGTCATTTTAGAGCCAGGCGGATTATATGCTATACCCGCAGTCGGGGCAGCCACAGGCATACCTTTACCCAAGTCCACCATTTTCTTTAAACCAGGGACATATAAGCTCGGGTATTCAACATCACCGCGGACAGGCCCTTTAAAGTCGGTACAGATATCAGCATCAACTTCAGGCCCATCATTACAAACAATTGGGTCATCTGAATAGCCAAATACGTTATAACCTGCGGGAACTGAGAACTCGCGCTCGATATTAAAATCAGCGAGAATACCCTGCACATCCGTTTGCAAACCTTCAATTTTGGTTAGTGCTGCTGGGTTAAAGTGAATAGCACTAATCCCAGGTGGATCAGCAGTGACCGCATTTCCCATTGCCAAAGAGCGAATATCAACTGATAAGTTTTGTCCTAAAGCAGCAAAGGTAACACTAGAATAGCCCGTTAATAATATGGCAGACACCAAAGGGCTAAGTCGGATATTTTTCATACGACTCCCCCTATTATTTAAGCTTTTTTCCAAAACCAAGAATATCTAACGGGAAAGACAACCCTAATGAAACATCAGGCGCATCTTCTGTTAAACCAAGGCCAACCGTCCCATTCACAATCGTTTCAGGTGAAACACGTACACCTAAAGAAATCGCAAAAGTTGAACTGGTTTGATCTGCTGGAGAGTAGCTTTCCCCTGAACTGTAAGTAAATTCAGCCCCAGTATTGAAACTTTGTTGGTATGACATCGTCATTGAGACATCATAGTTAAAGGAATAGGCAAAACCGAAGGCAAAACCACCACTAATCCCTGGTTCAAACGCTTCAATCACACGACTACCACGGCGCTGATCTAAGCCCGATTCTTTGAAACCATAGTTTGCAGAGACCGATGCAAACAGCACCACGGGATCAATATATTTACGCGTACTTGCCCCAACACCTGCTGAATAATACCCCTTGCCTGTTGCTAAGTCTGAAGTAGCATTAATTTCATAAGGACTATCCCCAGTTTTAGTAGATACGTTACCAAATAAAATTAAAGGCAAACGGCCAGCTTTGAGTGGAAACGGTTCCCAACGTGCACCAAAGGAAATGTCCCCAAGACCCGCTGTAGAGGTATCTTTTAATAAGTCAGTTTTGGCAACCAAAGGCAATGATGCTGTTAAGGTTAAGTTATCTCTTAAACCATATTGTGCCGTAAAGGTATTGGTTAGACTGTGTGTTGCATTTTCTTGTACCCGCAGTTGATAGAGCTGACCTTGTGCCATCTCTAAATCCAGTTGAGTATCTCGGTAATAGGTATAATCGATGTCGTAATAAGATGAAATCTCACCTTGTTTAATTAATGAATACTGACGTTCATTTGAGGTAAAAACTTCTTCTAAGTTGGTCTCTTTAGTTGCATCACCCTCTTGCTGTTGCAATGCAGACGACGCTGCTTGCTCAACACTTCCAGTGTTTACAGATGCTGGCTTTTCTGGTTGTGCGGGCGCAGTGGTTTGATCCGACCCAACTTGATCTTGTGCTTGCTCAGTAGTTTGTTCTACCTCAACGGTTTCATATCCTCCTAAGCTCGGTTCTTCCGCAGCATAGGCCACCCCAAGAATCATCTGCACACTCACTGCGAGCAGTGTTTTATTCATCCATGTCTTCATCATTGTCCCTTAGCTACACCTTTGTTCTTGTTTTATTTTTTTCACACTTTATTTGTTTTTATAATAAAGCCTGAGAAAATTGTACGTCGGCTGCCCATAGTATTCCGACTCTTTATTTTTATTACGCTCTAGGCGAATTGTAGATGCACGATCGGCTATTTTTTCCATATAGTGTTGCGGATATTGAATATCGACGAGTGCATAGCGATTGACCGTAGCATCATCTACATGTCGCAGATCGGCTTCCTGTAAAGCCAACATATTTTTTCGCATTTCAGTCGGAACATTAATTAAAAACAACGTGTTATTTTCCCAAACATCCTTGAAACGTTGTTCATCAAAACTAATATTTCCTAAAGCAGGATCTGCAACATAGACCCGTCCATCTTTATAGCCCTTATACACCACAAAATGCTTAAAACCAGCATAAGAAATTGGAACAATGGCAGGTTGACCTTGCTTGACCAAATCTTCAAATTCCCCCTTGTAGCCTCCACTTTCTAAGCCAAGTGCAGTCACAAAGCGTTTCATGTCCAATAAAGAAAAACTACGACGCTCAATAATTCGCTCATATTCGCCATAGCGAAGCAAGCCATCCATGGTTTGTTGTTCTGTAAGTTGAGCACCGACATAGCCATTGATTAAGGTGGTCAGTGCTGCTGAACCACAACTATAGTCATAAGCTTGACGGACAATGCCTCGAAATTGATCTTCTACAGCAGGGTTAATTAGGACAGGTTCATGATGCATTCTGGTAAAAGATGCATTCCGAGAGTCTAAAACTTCAGTATAGTAAACTGCTTCCGCTGGTTTTTTCTTAATATCAAAGGCTTCGGTGGCAAAGTAATACATCATTGCTGAGCCTAATGCGATCTCTAACATAGCTTTTTACTTTTTTTAATAATATAGGCATCCCGCCCATTTTTTGTTTTTAGAGTTAATACTCTATATCCATACATTCAAGAAGATACTGTGTTTTATCTAAAAAAAATAGTCTTTTTTGCATTTTTTATGAATAAATTTTAGAAAAAAAGCGCGTGAATTCACGCGCTTTCTTAAAGGCTAATTTTAGTGACCAGAGATAGTAATCACAGCACCTGGTGTATACACTCCTGCAGCAGGACTAAAGTATGTTTGCATACCTTGAACTTCTACATCACCAATAGATGCAGCATTACGGCTACCCAAATGTACACCTTTAACATAAGTATCGTGCGCGCCACTTGTGCTAATCATACGAATATAGCCCTTATTCGCACCCTCTTCACCAATCACACTAATTTTTTGATTCAGTGTTAAGTCTAGAGAATTTGCATCTGCAACTTTAATGCTTTCAACAAAGATTTCGCCTGCAGCACGCGTTGCTGTTTTAGTTGAATTATCTAAAATACCTAAGTTTTTAATTTCTAAACCACCAACCATCGTCGCATTTAATTGGATCATTGCGCCTTGCGGTGCAGCACCTAGTTGGATGTTTGCAGACATTGGACCTGTTTTCAGTGATAAACCACTTAAAATCGGATTCACCGTACCTGTACCACCACGACGGATAGAGGTTGCTCCTGTTGTAGGAACATCAGCCGAAGCAACTACACCAATTTGACCAATTTTAATATCTAAACCTGAAACTTGAGCTGCAATGTTAATAAATGCATTACCACCGTTTGCATCTGTGTCAATTTGCAAATCAGCTAAGTTACGAGATGGAAGTAAATATGCTCCTGCATTATCATAGTTCGCACCAATAACAATACCGTGATTTTCCAGCGTATCACCCGCTATACCATTACCTTGGATAACGATAGCACCAGCAGTTGAAGTACCACCTAGAGATGTAGTCGCTAAACCATCATTATCATGAACAAAAACCTTACCAATTTCGATTTTAGAAATACCGATACCGATATTTAGACCATCTTGACCTGTAGCGGCACTGAGCGAAGCGTCATCCATTGCTTGCATTGCCATCGCATTTGCACTGATTGCCATTGAAGAAACTAAAGCAAGTTTAGTAATAATTTTCATCTTGTTCCTCTCCTAAGAGCTTTATTTTTGTGATACCAATCACTCGATGTTAACTACTGCTTTTTTTATTTTGACCCAGTATTAACATCTATCCTTGAGTGACTTCATTGCCTGAACTAAGTTATATGCGAGTGATTTTTTGATCAACTGCTGTTGGTCGCAATCCATAGCTTACCGATAAACGGTATTTCCTCTATACGTACACGTACAATGAGGTAAAATAGCCTGAATTTTTTAATCCTATTTGCGTCAGCATGACTCTAAGCCAATCATTTAAAAAGATAATTTGTGATTCAAGCCTCTCTGTATCTCATATACTACAGGCATTGAATGAGCTCACACAGTTAGTCTATTTACAAAATGTCGATGCACCTGTCATTGCTTTTTTACCCGAGCGTTATCAAGTTTTTCAAAAAAACCAGCACTTTTTCTTTCAACGCACTCAGGATTTTTGTTACATCCACGATGACAAAGAAATAGACATTTCCAGTAATATTCAGCCAAACTCAGAACAAAAAGAAGCATCTTTTAGTGGCGGACTCATTGGATTCGTCAGTTATGATTATGCCGCCCAGCAACACGTTCCTGTTCAAATTAAGCCACAGCCAAGCCTATTTTTAGGTTTATACAGCAGTTATCTACAATGGACTGATGCAGGCTGGCTATTTTGCAGTAGTGATTCACAAGCGGAACGTATTTATCTCAAAATTAAATCGTATTTATTACAACCATCGGCCTTACCCCATCCACTCAAACTTGAGTCGATCTGCCAAGCACGTTGGACTGAAACCGAATACAAACAAGCCTTTCAGCAGGTACAGGAATACATCAAAGCTGGGGATTGCTATCAAATCAATCTGACACAAGAGTTCACTGCCAAGGCACACGGTCAACTCCTAAGTGCAATCGAAGAATTTTGGCAATTGACCGATACACCTTACTCGGGGTATCTCCGTAGCGATGATTTTGAACTCTTAAGTTGTTCACCCGAGTTGTTTATTGATTTTCAAGCTCATCGAAAAATCATTACCAAACCGATTAAAGGCACCATGCCGCGCTATGCTGATCCAGTCTTAGATGAACAATCTAAACAACGCTTAATGGATTCGGAAAAAGACCAAGCTGAAAATGTGATGATTGTCGATCTACTGCGTAATGACTTGAGTGTTTACGCAGAAACTGGCTCAGTCAAAACGCCTAAACTGTTTAATATTGAAAGCTTTAATCAAGTCCATCATATGGTCAGCGAAGTCGAAGCAACACTGAAAGCAGAAGTTCATCCCTTTCATGTGCTGCTCTCTGCGCTACCTGGCGGGTCTATTACAGGTGCACCTAAAATTCGAGCAATGCAGATTATTAAAGAACTCGAAGGTGCACCACGCGGAGCGTACTGTGGCTCAATGGGTTATTTTAATTTCGATGGTACGGGTTCTTGGAACATTCTGATTCGTTCTATTCAAAAATTCCAAGATGAGGTTTCGCTTTGGGCTGGCGGTGGAATCACTATTGCATCAGAGTACGAGGCTGAATACCAAGAATGTTTTGACAAGGTCTCAGCACTGCTTAATTTACTCAATACCTTTGTGCAAACGGACACTGAATAACCACCAAAATAAAAAATTGAACCTTCACATCAGTGAAGGTTCACTTTTCAAAGATCACAACTGTTGAAAGTTTATTTTAAAATATCATTTTTCAATGTATCGACTAAGCGTTGATTTTGTTCATCAGTTCCAACCGTGATACGTAAAAACTGGTTAATACGCGGTTTATTGAAATAACGCACAATAATGCCTTGTTCACGTAATTCAGCCGCTAATTCACCTGCATCTTTGCTAGGTAATGATGCAAAGATAAAGTTGGCACTTGATGGCAAAACGTTAAAGCCCAGTGCGGTCAATTGTTCAACCAAATGTTCACGGCTTTGAATTACTTTTTGATTTTGTGCTTCGAAATAAGCTTGATCTTCAAATGAAGCGACCGCAGCAGCTATCGCAAAACGGTCCATTGGATAAGAGTTAAAACTATTCTTCACCGCTTCAAGTGCCGCAATCAAATGCGGTTGAGCAATCGCAAAACCAACACGTAAACCCGCCAGTGAGCGAGACTTAGACGTGGTTTGGCACACCACCAAGTTCTCATATTTTTCCACCAAACTGACTGCCGATTCAGCACCAAAGTCGACATAAGCTTCATCAATCACCACCACTGAATTTGGATTGGCCTGAAGCACTGCTTCTATTGCAGCTAAACCAATATCAATACTGGTTGGTGCATTTGGATTGGTGATAATAATGCCGCCATTGGCTTGTTTATAGTCATCCACCACAATTTCAAAGTCATCATTGAGTGGTAAAATTTTGGTTTTGACCCCAAAGAATTGGCTATAAACAGGATAGAAGCTATAGGTAATATCGGGGTAAAGTACAGGCAGCTCTTGCACAAAAAAAGCTTTAAAAATATGCGCTAAGACCTCATCTGAACCATTGCCAACAAAGACATTTTCAACAACAACATTTTGTTGTTTCGCAATCGCCTGCTTTAACGCAGAAGCATCTGGATCTGGATATAAACGCAGTACATCTGCTGAGTTTGCCAAGACTGCTTGAACAGCTTCCACCACTTTTGGTGAGGGTGGATATGGGTTTTCGTTGGTATTGAGCTTCAATAAATTTTGAATTTTCGGTTGTTCGCCTGGCACATACGGTTCTAATGCACGTACTTCAGGACTCCAAAAACGCATTTGTTCTGTAGTAATGTTAAACATTGTCTATCTCATTTATGCACTCAACTTACTTTTATATAAGCCCTCTCCTTCTAGGAGAGGGTTTGGGAGAGGTTTATGATGTCCCAAACTGAATTAAATATTTTCCCCTCTCCTAACCTCTCCCATAGGGAGAGGAACATTCATTACTGAACAAATGAGGGATCTAAATTTATATTATTGATAACGATAACGTGCCGAACGCGCATGGGCATCTAAGTTTTCTTGTTGCGCTAAGATATCCGCGGTTTTCGCCAAAGTTTTCACACCTTGCTCAGAGCACATAATCAAACTTGAACGCTTTTGGAAATCATATACACCCAGCGGCGAGGAAAAGCGTGCTGTACCTGAAGTTGGCAAAACGTGGTTGGGCCCTGCACAATAGTCGCCAATCGCTTCTGGCGTATAACGCCCCATAAAGATTGCGCCTGCATGGCGAATATCTTCAGCCATTTCCTGTGCTTCATCTAAGCAAAGCTCTAAATGCTCAGGGGCAACTTGATTAATCAGCTCAACTGCTTCAGCGCGGTCTTTCACAAGCACTAATGCGCCACGATTGGCAATCGATGTACGCGCAATCTCCGCCTTAGGTAAAGCTTGTAAATGCGCTTCAATAGCGAGTTCTACTTCATTTAACAACTGCTCATCTGGTGTAATAAACACTGCTTGTGCCACAGTATCGTGTTCAGCTTGGGACAATAAATCCATTGCCAGCCATTCTGCGCTATTCACGCCTTCGGCATAAACTAAGATTTCAGACGGCCCTGCAATCATGTCGATACCGACTTGACCGAATACTGCACGTTTCGCAGCCGCGACAAAACGGTTGCCCGGCCCTGTAATCTTATCTACCGCTGGAATCGTTTCTGTACCATAGGCTAAAGCCGCAACCGCTTGTGCCCCACCAATGGTAAAGACACGGCTGACACCAGCCAAATAAGCGGCTGCTAATACCAAAGGATTCAACTCACCATTCGGTGCAGGCACGACCATAATAATTTCAGGTACACCCGCCACATGCGCAGGTACAGCATTCATCAGTACAGAAGACGGATAAGATGCCAAACCACCAGGTACATAAATACCAACGCGATCTAAAGGCGTTACTTTTTGCCCAAGTGTGTTCCCCAAGGCATCCACATAGATCCAGCCTTCTTGTTTTTGCGCTTGGTGAAACTCACGAATGCGGTTTGCAGCAAGCTCTAACGCCTCGCGGACTTCGGTACTCAAACCCTCAAAAGCGGTTTTTAATTGTTCTTGAGTCAGTTCTAAATCGGAGAATTGATGCGCGGGATGTCGATCGAACTGTTGAGTGAGTTTAAGAACATGAGCATTACCATGCTGACGAACATCAGCGATGATTTGATCTACGGTTTTTAAAAGTTCTGGGTCACTCACGGTTTCAAAAGCCAACAAATCAGCAAAGACTTGTTTAAAGTTCTGATCTTGAGTCGATAAACGTCGCATCAATTTATCCACAATGAAAATAAAGGGAAGCTTTAGTTTACCTTGTTTCCTGTATTTTGTGGGCAACAATCCTCCAGCTAAACACGGAGTGTAATGAAAAATTACTTTTAACTTCATCGGGAAATGAATCTGATTCAATATTTTTAAACTAGAATCATTAAACATGACTAAAAAACAGGCAAAACAAAATGACCCTCACGGACATAGCCATATGCTTTTCAACGGGGCAATTTAGCCGAATCCAACAGCATTTTTCAGAAACCATTACATGGGAAATTGTGGGTGAAAAACGGCTTTCAGGTTTTGATCAAGTGCTGAAGCATTGCCAATCTATCGAACATTATTTTACGACGGTCGCGCATGAGTTCCATATTCAAGCAATTCATGAAACGGGTCATCATGTGATTGTTCAAGGTGAAGCGCAATTTCATGACACCCAGCAGACATCGCGAATTTCTGCTTGTGATGTCTATAATTTTAACAATTTGAATCAACTGGCCCAAATTCAATCCTATTGTATTTCAATCCAATAAAAATATTAAAAAATGAGCAGGTACAAAAAAACCGCCATCATCGATAGCGGTTTCTTTAAAAAAAAAAGATCAACTTATTTGTTTTTTAACGCTTCACGTTCAGCGACTGCTGTTTCTAACTGTGCAAGAATTGGGTTTAACAATGCTTGCTTACGTTTGAAACTTGCCTTGTTCACGATCAGACGTGAAGACACTTTACAAATTTCTTCCAAAGGTTCTAAACCATTGGCACGTAAAGTATTCCCAGTATCGACCACGTCAACAATGTAATCGCCCAAACCCACCAACGGTGCAAGCTCCATTGAACCGTACAACTTAATCACATCGACTTGCTCACCTAAGCTTGCATAGTACTGACGGGTTAAGTTTACGTATTTAGTGGCAATTTTTAAACGCCCTTTTGGACGTTCCATACCAACTTTTCCCGCGGTCATCAGTTTACATACTGCGATTTTTAAATCGAGCGGTTCATAAACGTTTTGCGCGCCATGTTCCATAAGCACGTCTTTGCCCGCAACACCGATATCAGCCGCACCATTTTCCACATAGGTAGGTACGTCAGAAGCACGTAAAATTAAAATACGGACTTGTTTATGGGTGGTTGGGAAAATTAACTTTCGTGACTTATCAGGATCTTCCAGTAAGTTAATTCCAGCCGTTTCAAGTAAAGGCAGGGTTTCTTTTAAAATACGACCTTTACTCAATGCCAATGTTAAACCATGATCAAAATTGCCCATTACGTCAAAATTTGGATCATCGTTTCTCATATCGCTCATGAACTTACTCGCTTAATTTGGGCGCCTATACCTTGTAATTTCGCTTCGACATCTTCATAACCGCGGTCAATATGATAGATACGATCAATCAGCGTCTCACCATCCGCAGCAAGTGCAGCTAACACCAGTGAGAAAGAAGCACGTAAATCTGTTGCCATCACAGGTGCTGCAGAAAGTTTCTCTACACCCGTCACGACAGCATCATTACCTTCGACCTGAATATTGGCACCCATACGTGACAATTCAGGTACGTGCATAAAACGGTTTTCAAAAATCGTTTCAGAAATAGTAGCAAAACCACGACCAATAGCATTGACCGCCATAATTTGTGCTTGCATATCAGTTGGAAAATCTGGATGTGGAAGCGTTTGGAAACTCACTGCTTTCGGGCGTTTACCCATCATATCCAGTTCAATCCAATCATCACCACGGGTCACTTCCGCGCCCATTTCTTCAAACTTTTCTAAGACCGATTCCATCAACGTTGGATCAGTATGTGTGGTTTTTACACGACCTCCGGTAATGGCCGCAGCAGCCAAATACGAACCTGTTTCAATACGGTCAGCAACCACAGCATATTCACAGCCATGTAGTTTTTCAACACCTGTGACCACTAGGGTATCTGTGTCTAATCCTTCAATTTTTGCACCCATCGCGATCAACATTTTCGCAAGGTCCGTAATTTCAGGTTCACGTGCCGCATTACGAATCGTGGTCACACCTTCTGCCAATGCCGCAGCCATTAAGATATTTTCGGTACCACCCACGGTCACCATATCAAAAATGACTTCGCCACCTTTCAGACGGCCATCAACTTTGGCATGTACATAACCCGCTTCAACTTCAATCTCTGCACCTAAAGCTTCTAAAGCTTTTAAGTGTTGATCGACTGGGCGCGAGCCAATCGCACATCCACCCGGCAAAGACACTTTTGCACTACCATAGCGCGCCACCAATGGGCCCAGCACTAAAATAGATGCACGCATGGTTTTCACCAACTCATACGGTGCAAACTGATTGTCCAGTGTTGATGTATCCGCAGTAACCGTGTCGCCTTCGTAGGTCATGGTAATGCCTAGACCACCAATCAACTGCACCAAGGTATTTACATCTTTTAAATGCGGCACGTTGGTGAGCTTGGTTGGAGTTTCAGGCAAAATCATTGCTGCAAGCAACGGCAAGGCAGCATTTTTAGCACCCGAAATACGAACTTCGCCTTCGAGCTTCGTGCCACCTTGAATTAAAAATTTATCCATCTAATTTTAAGCTCCGAATAAGCTTGCTTTACGCCATTCTTCTTTAGTCATTGCACGAATAGTCACCGCATGCACTTCGCCACTTGCGATATAAGAATTTAATGGTGCATAAACAGCTTGCTGACGTGCAACAGGACGTTTGCCTTCGAATTGGTCGTCGACAATACGTAAGTCAAACTTTCCGCCTTGCCCACTAACTGCAACTTCAGCTTCAGGAAAAGCAGCTTTTAAAATTTCAGTGAGCTGTTCACTATTCATCACAAAGACCTCTTATAGGACCAACGGTGTAAAAACCTGCCATTTTACTATAAATCTGAAAAATAAATCATAAACCCGCACACTTTATATATAAAAAAAGAGGTTTTAAAAAACCTCTTTTTGCATAAAAATCAAACTAAATGGCGATCGGTTGGTAAACTTGCTGCATTTTACGGTGCTTATCGAGCTGTCTTTTTAGTTTTTCTGATAATTTTTTAATCGACGTATACATATCATCTGCTGAAGCCTGAGCAAAAAATTCAATGCCCGGCAAACGGATAATTGCTTCTGCAATATGATTGCTACTGCCTTTTTTAGTATGTTTATCGACCTGATGATCCTTGGTTAATTTCACCTGCATACTGTTCACCTGATCAATATGCTTGGTCATTTCTGCAAATTTGCAGCGAATGGTATCTTCAATAGCTGGGGTAATGCTCAAATGATGTCCACGAATTGTTATTTGCATATATCTATCCCTCACCTTCATTAGGATTAATGAGGAAAAGCTAAGACGATTTAATGACTGCAAAATAACCAGCGCGCATAGAAACATCAAATCATTTTCGCTATTCCTTAAAGAAAAAAGAGGTTCATTATGTTGTCATAATGAACCTCTAGAATAGTCAGATTTTAAATTTTAGATCAAGACTTTTCGTTCAGAAGATGACGGAATATGTAACGATTCGCGATACTTTGCCACTGTCCGACGCGCTACATCAATTCCATCGTCCTTTAACAGATTGGCAATTGCGTTATCAGACAAAGGCTTACGTGCATTCTCTTCAGCAATCAATTTTTTAATCTTGGCACGAATTGCAGTTGAAGATGCTTCACCGCCTGAAGTAGTCCCCACATGGCTTGAAAAGAAATATTTCAACTCGAACAAGCCGCGCGGCGTCAGCATATATTTATTGGTGGTCACCCGAGAGACGGTCGACTCATGCAATTCAACTTCTTCTGCAATATCCCGAAGTACCAAAGGCTTCATCCCTTCAGCACCAATTTCTAAAAATGCACGCTGATGTTCAATGATACACGTCGCCACTTTCAGTAAAGTTTTATGGCGTTCATCGACACTTTTAATAAAGTTCTTCGCATCCAACATTTGATTACGTAAGTATTGATTATCTTCACTTTGATCAGCACGCTTAATCATATTGGCATAAAACGAGTTCACACGAAGTTTCGGCATCACATCAGGATTTAAAGCCACTTGCCATTGTTCGTTTTTCTTCATTACCACGACATCAGGAATTTGATAATCCGAGTCTTTATCTTCAAACTCAAGACCCGGGTGCGCTTTTAGCGTTTTCAATAAATCAACCGCACACTTGAGCTGCTCTTGATTTAAACCCGTTTGTTTAATCAGTTTCGCCAGCTCATTGCTGATCAATAGTTCATAATTTTTCAGCAGATTCATGGCATCATTTCGACAAGCGGTCTGCATTGGTAAGGCTTCCAACTGCACCATTAAACACTCTGCAAGATTCCGCGCCCCAACGCCAAGTGGGTCTAAACGCTGAATATGCTTGAGCACCACAACCACTTCGTCATCTTCAACTTCATCGTCATAGTCCATGCTTGTTAAAAGATGTTGAACTGAAGTCGTTATTTCTGAAATATCACTGTCTAAAAAACCTTTATCGTCCAAAGAGTCAATAATGCAATAAGCAATCAACATATCTACTTGCGAAAAATGCAACAGATTGATTTGCTCGAGCATATGCTCTTTTAAGCCCAAATGACCTTGGCGATTATCTTCTCGTTCTTCAAATTCTGCTGCGCCCAAACTGGTCGGTTGATGGGTGTAAACATCATCCCAGTCGGTATCGACGGGTAAATCATCGGGTAAATGGTCGGCGTTGAGTTCGTTGGTTAAATCCTTCTTATCCTGTTCTTGCTCTTGCACACTGGATAAGCTTTCGATAGATGACTGTTCTTCTACTTTTTCTAAGAGTGGATTGCTGTCGAGTTGAATCTGAATTTCTTGTTCAAGTTCAAGGCTCGACAATTGAAGCAATCGAATAGCTTGTTGTAATTGGGGGGTTAACGACAAAGAGTTCGAAACTTTCAATCCAACCGATAACTTCATAAAACTCTACTCATCAATACAACTATTTTTAAAGCACGCTTTATAAGCAATTTTTGTGCCGTTTTATTTTTTATAGCATATAAAATTCAAAAAACCTACATTTTTTGAGCAGATTGTTTTTCATTTCCTACCTAGTTTTAGATTTTATGGATGTATTAATGCATATCAATTATTGAAAAGGCTCATTAAAACCTTCACACAGTCCAGAGTTACACGAAAGATTGCTTCAGCTACTTTCACTTACTTACAAGAGTCTGTTAAATCAAAACATCAGGATTATTCTGCTTTGTTAGGCTAAAGCATAGACATTTTTTAGGTGATTTACATGACTCAAAAAGTATTGTTCATAACCTCAAATGTAGCTGTAGAGCATGATGAGCTAATTCAGCCTCTCCATTTTCTACAGTCCAAAGGCATAGAATGTATTCATGCCGCGATTGAAGCTCAAGATGTTCGAACTGTCAAAATGGACTCGGAATCGGCAGCAAGCTATCCTCCAGACGTCGATTTGGATCATGTTCATTATGAAGACTACGACTTGCTGATTATCCCCGGCGGTGCAGTTAATGTAGATCTATTACGCCACCATCCTAAAGCGCTCGAAATTATCCAAAGTTTTAGCAACCAAGCCAAACCAATAGCTGTGATTAGTCATGCGCCTTGGGTTTTGATTAATGCTGAGCGGATTCAAGCTAAACATCTGACTTCGCATCAAAGTATACGACTCGATCTGGAAAATGCAGGTGCTGTATGGGTCGATGAAGCCGTTCACAAATGTAAAGTAGGTGGCTGGACGCTCATCAGCTTACGTAGTCCAGAGGATCTTCCCGCTTTTAATCAAGCGATATTGAAAGAACTTGAATCTAATTCGTCCATTTAAGATGCCATAAAATAAAAAGAGCCTGATATTGATCAGGCTCTTTTATTCATTATAAAAGTTACAGACTTTTTAAATATTCAATAATTTCTACTTGTTCTGCCATTTCAGCCAGTTGAAGCGCTGTGTACTCACCTTTGTAGTGGACATTCGCACCTTTTTCAACCAGTAGTTTCACCACATCTAGATAGCCATTTTCAGCCGCCGCTTGGAGGGCGCTATAACCTTCATCATCAGTAGAGTTCACATCTACACCATTGGCGAGACTTTTTTCTACTTCAGCGAGTTCACCTAAAGACGCCCAATACACCAATTCAGGTAAATGCAGTTCATCATCGTTTTCAGGAATTGGAGAGAATGAGTTGAGTTTCATAATAAGTTACCTAATTAAATCGAATTTCAGACCAAAGTGTAATCCTGATAACTGTTCAGATAACTCTTTTAGAACTTCATGAATCTCACTTAACACTTCATTATCGCTTACGTATGATTCGATGATTTCATCGTTCCCATTATGGACAAGTAAGAAAATCTTAGATTTTGATTCACTTTTCGACTCTTTTGGAGTTTTTCCTTTAACAAGATTACATTTTTTAAAAGTAGATTTTTGATAATCTAAATTTTTATCCATACTAATAGGATATCTAAACATAGTTGAATTACTATCATATTCTTCTAATTTATTAATTAATATAGGTATTTCTTCAGGAATATCAAACCAGTTATATCCTGTTCTACTATCTATAGAATCACGGTTATTTTCTAAAATAATTAAAAAATTTTCAAATAAAGTTTTAATTGAATGGACATTAAATATTTTTTTCTCTTTACCATTTTCAACTAATTTTGGGAAATCATCATTTCCAGTTTTTGATTTTTTAAAACTGATCTTATATATGAGAGTAATTGCTGATTTTAGATATAGTTCAATCGAATGCCTATAAAGATATAGAATTGGTAATTTACCTCCACCGATACCAAAACCATATTTTGTATCTTGATTATCATCTAGTGCCTGTGCCGCATAATAGAAAGAATCCGCTGTTGCCCCCAATCCTAAATCTGTCTGCAAAGCTAAAGG
Source organism: Acinetobacter sp. Gutcm_16 (assembly GCF_028649355.1). Classification (NCBI taxonomy): domain Bacteria; kingdom Pseudomonadati; phylum Pseudomonadota; class Gammaproteobacteria; order Moraxellales; family Moraxellaceae; genus Acinetobacter; species Acinetobacter sp. Gutcm_16. The sequence continues at coordinate 186,859 of NZ_JAQSUV010000037.1, forward strand.
TTTAAAATAATCCTCGATCATAATTTCAATAATACTTAATATTTATAATCAATAATATACATCTACTAGATAAAAAAAGCCTCCTTTCGGAGGCTTTTCTTTTTAAGGAATCACAACTTATGCTTTAGCTATAGACGCGTCTTTAAGATCAATCTTATCGCTGTCACTATCATGCATAATCAGAGCAACCGCAATAGCAGTAATCAACACAGGCAAACCCACTGCAATAAAGTTAAAGTGCGCTGGCAAATTCATTCCCAACAAACTCCCGATTAAAATTGGTCCAATGATTGCACCCATACGGCCAATCGCAGACGACCACCCGATCCCAGTTGAACGAACAGCAAGCGGGTAGTACTGAGCAACATAGCTATAAAGCAGCATTTGCGAACCAATGGATGCAGCACCCGCCAAGAATACTAAAATATATAAAAGGAATTGATTCGATTGGAAGCCCATCAAGCTCATCACAACAGCACCCATCATCCCCAAGCACATCAGCACAGGTTTCAAATGGAAGCGATCTGCCAAGATCCCTCCACCCACAATACCAATCACAGCACCAATATTCATCACCATCATAAACATCAAGCTATTGTCCATTGAGTAGCCTGCTGCCATCATTAACTTCGGCAACCAACTGCTTAAAGCATACATAGTCAGTAAACAGGTGAAGAATGCCAGCCAAAACAACAAGGTATTTATCGCACGCCCGCGCTTAAATAAGCTCACAACATTTGCAGACTCTGGCACATCAACCTGATGCAACTCAAAAGTTGTATCTTCTTTTACTGTCACCGTTGGTGCTAAACGACGAACAATTTTACGTGCTTCCGCCTGACGGTTTTGTTGCACAATAAAAGTCAAAGACTCGGGCAAAAACTTCCAAATAACAGGTAATAACAACAAAGGAATACCTGCAATAAAGAACATAATTTGCCAACCAAAACTTGGAGTAAACCACACACCTAGCAATGCAGCCATTACACCACCCACGGCATAACCACTAAACATCGTAGTCACCAAAGTACTACGCATTTTTTGTGGTGCATACTCAGATGTCAGCGCAACAAGGTTTGGCATTACCCCACCAATTCCAAGTCCTGCAAGGAAACGTAAAACCGCAAATTCCGTTGGATTTGATGCAAAACCACCTGCACAGGTAAGCCCGCTAAAAAGTACAATACAGATCATAATGACTTTTTTACGGCCAATTTTATCCGCCAAAGAGCCGAATATCATTGCACCAAACATCATGCCTGCTAGGGCAGTACTGGCAAGCATACCTGCCTGCACAGCACTTAAGCCCCAGTCTTCCATTAATAATGGTAATACCACACCATTAATTGCCAAGTCATAACCATCAAATAAAATAATTAGTAAACACCAAGCAACAACTTGAAAATGGAAACCCGAAAATTTTGCACGATCAATAATATCATTCACATTAACTGCTTTAACTGACATTATTCACCTCCTATGAGCTATTGTTTCATTGCACTTTAACTAGCGCCCTTCAGTTTTTATAATGTGCTAATTCAGCCCAAACAGAAGTCATTCACCAAAGTAATTTGGTGTTATATTTACACAATTTATAGTGATATAAAAATTCAACATTAGTCTAAATAAGTGATTTAATTCGCATTAAAAATAAATAAAACCAACCATTAACAACTTGGCTTTTTGATATGAAATAAAATAATAATTAACAATAAAGGCCTAATTTAAATTAGATACAAATATAGTATTTAGTTGATAGTAAAAATTAACTCATAGTAAAAAAGAAAAATAAGTATAGAAAGGTTCATTTAAATAATAATTACGACTATTTAGTTTTTTTATTTAATTACAATATATCTCAAGTAGACGATTGATTCGTATATTATTTTAATCTTTTCAGCATAAAAAAATCCCCCTAACCGTTAA